>DAIDIX010000224.1 GCA_027451645.1 Candidatus Dormiibacterota bacterium
GGAACATGCCATGCAGGGAGAGAACGAACGCCAGCAGGAGATGGCTTCCCGTGTGTTGCTCCTGAAGGAATCATGTGACAAGGAAGTGGGTGTGCTTCATGAGTGCGAGGAACTGTCCGGCACGCTTCTTTCTGAACTGCGCGGGCACGAACGTGTCATCAGTGAGAACAGCCGGGAGCGTGATGCCATTCGGGAGCAGCTCGAACGTCAGCAATCCTTCATTGCCCTCCATGCCCAGCAGGAACGGCGCTGGATACTACAGCTTGCGAGAGAGGAACTCCACTACCTTTCAGGAGTGTTCCTCTCCAGACTCAGCAGAGCGACAGCCCGTGGGACACAGGCTGAGCTTGCTGCACAGGATACGGAACTCGCACTCCTTCGTGCACAGCGTGAGGAGTGCGAGACACTCCGGCGTACGTGCGAGCTGGAGAGGGCTGATGCCCTTGTGGCTGTCGAGTCAGCGGAACGTGACATTGAGCGGTACGACATGGCATGCCGTGAGGCACAGGATGAGTTTGCTTCCCTGTCCCAGCATGTCCGGGCTGGCCAGTCCGATGAGGACGATGCGTCCTTTGATCTCGAGAAGAACGATCGTGAGCTGAGAAGGCTTGAGCGTGAACGATCTGCACTTGGTCCAGTGAATCCATTTGCACCTGAGGAAGCGAAGGCGCTCCGGGAGCGGTGTGGTGTGCTTGAGAGAAGTGCAGATGAACTCTCTGGTGCCCATGCGGATATTGCTGCACTTGAGAAGCTCCTTGCCACAAAATGCGCAGCAGAATTCCATTCCACTGTCGATACAGTCGCCTCCACATTCCAGGAACTCTACAGCGAGCTCTTCCCTGGAGGTACAGCAACACTTTCTCTTGCAGAGGATGCTGCAGACGTGTCGGAGAGTGGTGAGCTCTCCAGCATGCTCCAGCTCCGCCTTCCCGGCATTGAGCTCATGGCACAGCCAGCAGGGAAGCGGCGCCAGCCGCTTGAGCGGCTCAGTGGAGGAGAGAAAGCTCTCACATCACTCGCATTCCTTCTCGCACTCCAGCAGGTGCAGCCGAGCCCGTTCTATGTGTTTGATGAAGTGGATGCCTCGCTCGATGACAGCAATGTCCAGCGTCTGGTCACACTGCTAGCACGACTCGCTGAGGAACGCCAGTTCATTGTTGTCACGCATAACCAGCTCACCATGCATGCAGCATCAGTCATGTACGGAGTGACAGTGAATACGCAGGGAATGAGCACAGTGCTCCGCATCGATCTGCAGCAGCATGTGCAGCACGAGGGGGGTGAAGATATTGCTGAACTCGTTGGAACACCCCGGCAGCACGCTGTCCAGACAGGTTCTGGAGCATGACAGGAGAGGAGCAGGATACCCTTCCTGGTGTTTCTCCAGCGTCAGAGGGAGAACGTCGCCGCAGGTGGTGGCAGACGCATGCTTCACGCGTTGGTGGGGGAAAGACGTCCCGATTCCGATTTCTCCGGCAGGGCAGAAAACTCGATGAGGAGTTCTATGACAATGTCCTTGAGGCACTGCTTGCTGGAGATGTCGGCCTTGACATGGCTGAAGAACTCGTGTCACGGCTCCGCATTGCTGCCCGCGATGTGAAGATCCATGATCCTGAGGAAGCAGTGACCATGCTCGAGCAGCTCATGGTCCAGCGCCTCCAGGAGCGGAACAGGGGCATTGGAGGTTCTGCACTGCCTGGCGTCATTGTCGTTGTCGGGGTAAATGGCAACGGCAAGACCACATCTGTCGGGAAGCTTGCACATCTCCTTTCATCCCAGGGGCTCAGTGTCCTTGTTGCAGCTGCAGACACCTTCAGGGCAGCAGCACGTGAGCAGCTTGGTGTATGGGTGGAACGGAGTGGAGCAACGATGGTTGCGCACAAGGATGGTGCAGATCCAGGTGCTGTGGTATTCGATGCGCTGGCAGCTGCAGAGGCACGTCATGTGGATATCGTTCTTGTGGATACTGCTGGGAGGCTCCATACGAAAGGCCAGCTCATGGCTGAACTCTCAAAGATCGGGAAGGTTATTGAACGGAAGCTCGGCAGGCCAGCGGATGAAATACTTCTCGTGCTTGAAGCAGTGACGGGAATGAATGCACTCGTACAGGCACGGGAGTTCCAGAAGGCGCTTCCGCTGACAGGAATAGTGCTGACAAAGCTTGATGGCACCTCGAAGGGAGGCATGGTGTTCGCAATTGAGGAGGAACTTGGCATTCCCGTGAAGCTTGTTGGCCTTGGAGAAGGCATTGAGGATATGCAGTTCTTTGATCCTCAAGGGTACTGCCATGCCCTGTTCCAGGATGTGCGACAGGATCCTACTGAATAGCCTGTACTGCAGCCACTCGGCTGGGATGTCGGTTCACCCTTGGTGACCCGCTGCTATGGAGAACGCTTCCAGAGAAGGCCATATGTGATGACAAGTGCTCCCAGAACAAAGAATATGAGTGCCACGACATAGAAGGCACGTTCCCCACCAGTCCCTGTAGGGTAGGACGTAGTCTGGAAATGCTGGCCTGCAACAGTAACAGCAGTGATGGCATTGTTCCAGATCTGCAGTGTTGCAGGTGTCCCTGGATTCCAGGAGACATTGCCATCAAGCTGGATGTCGATTGTTGTCGATGCTGTGGTTGAAGGCGGAATGAGAAATGATGCATTCAAATATGGAGTGCATGACCGGTATCCACATCGCTGTGTCAGGGTGTCCTGGACTACAGTCGCCTGGACAGTTGCCACGCATGTGGCTGAGTGGAGGACTCCTGCACTGCAGGGGGGAGAGGTGAAGAACTGCTGCTGAAAGCTGAAGGAACTACTGTTGAGAAATGTGACAAGGCCAAAGATGAGACCGCAAAGGCACCAGAAGGCACCAATGATGGCAATTTTCGTTCCCTTTTGAAGGGAGGCAAATGGTGGCATGTGGTGGTTTCCTTCCTTTGGAAATGGGGATCGAGCGTGATGGAATTGAAGGGATCTTATAATGCTGGAGGTGTGGAGCTTGGGCTGTCAGTGATATCAGGGATATCGGGGAGTCGTGCAGGGCTCCTATCGAGTCGAGCCATCCTGATTACTTCATAGCGCATGGTGAGTCCACCAAGGATGACGAGGATAAGTGCAACTACATAGTAGGCTGTCTCTCCACCAGTCCCTGCTGGGTATGCTGTCGTCCGGAAATTCTGGCCCTCAACAGCAACTGCAGTAATCGTATTATTCCAGAGCTGAAGCGTTGCAGGAGTTCCTGGACTCCATGAGACATTACCAT
>DAIDIX010000225.1 GCA_027451645.1 Candidatus Dormiibacterota bacterium
CTCCTACAATGTCATCCTTGGTGGTGCGCAGCGCATTCTTGCAGAAGTGTGGAACGGAAAAAGCTGGCGTCTCACACCATCTCCTTCAGAGGATCCCCAGCTCGACATTTGGCTCACTGCAGTAGAGTGCACCGCTGTGAACCGCTGCATGGCTGCAGGGGGACTGAGTACAGATGTGAGAAGCAAGCCTTCTGGACCGTTTCTCGGTGCAGTCTGGAATGGTTCCGGGTGGACTGTCTCCCAGCCGCAAACAGATCCTGGATCCGTACCCACAAGTTCGTATTTCAGTCAGTGGAATCTTTCCTGCATGTCTGTCTCATGCATGGTCTTCATTGGATCCACGCCCGTGCTGTGGACTCCGGGAGGAGATGCAGTTCTGGAGCCATCGCCCTACGCAGCACCCAATGAGGGACATGTGGCGAATGGCATCTCCTGCGCAGCAGATGGATTCTGCATGCTTGTCGGCAGCATGACAGATCCATCAGGACACGTCGAGGCAACGACTAACGACACGTATGGAATTTCTGGAGCAGGCGAGGCCGATGGGGCTGGATGGAGCAGCCATTCTGGTGTCGGATTCTCGGGTGCTGCATCGTGGACACTTTCCAGTGTGAGCTGCATTGATTCGCATGACTGTGTGGCAGTGGGCACTGTCACGAGGTCCGGAACCACAGGTATCCTTGCGGAGCAGTGGGACGGGACGAAGTGGAATCCAATCTCTGCTGGACTCTCGGGTGTTGCAGGATCGCTTACATCCGTGAACTGCATCTCGCTTGGATTCTGTGCTGCTGCTGGGGAGGAGGGAAGCGCTGCAGCCGGAACTGTCGCCATCTGGGATGGCGCATCCTGGACAGTCCATGAAATACCGGGTGTACGGGAACTATCTGCCATATCCTGCGTGCAGCCATCCACATGCCTTGCTGCGGGAAGTTCTGGGACTGCTCCAGCGCTCATCCTGTGGAATGGATCATCAGTGGAATCCATTCCCCTTGGAGCTGATGCAGTCTCTGGAGGAACCTTTGTTGGCGTGTCGTGCGTGAATGGCCCGATCTGCATGGTTGTGGGAAACAGGGCAGTTGGAGCTGGAACCATCCCCATTGCAGAACTCTGGACAGGGACAGCGCTCAAGCCAGAGGATGTTCCACAGTCGAAGACTGGACCATCCACCATCCTCCATGCTGTTGCCTGCACAGATAGTGATGTGTGCTACGCAGTCGGAAGCACAGCAGCATCACAGGATTCACGGAATGCCGTATATGCGTGGAATGGCACCACTTGGAACGGGGAGAATGTGGCAGACCAGGCGCCAACGACAGAGGATCGTCTCAGTGCAGTAACGTGTGCTGCCCCCCAGCACTGCGTTGCAGCTGGCACATACATCAAGGAGGATGTGTCCTACACGTTTCTTGTGCGGCTGGTGCCTGCCCATGTGGTGACTGCAGCTGCAGTGCAACATCACAACACGCAGGGAGCAGTGAAGCCATCAGGGGTCCCTGCCGTCTTTGTCATCGCGATCCTTCTCGTTCTGCTTGGGATCTCTGGGTTCACGCTTCCAGCTCTTCGCAGGTGAAGGAATCGCAATGTGACCGACTAGTGCAGGCGAGTCGATAATGGCTGTCACTCCGATGTGATGACCACGGTCCAGGGGAATGGGTATACTCCCTCCATGGCACACTCCGCTCCGCAGGTTACGACGCTTCCCAATGGTCTGGAACTGGTGAACATGACCACTCCTGGAGCCATGATGGGAGCAATTACGCTAGTTGTCCGGAAAGGCTCCCGCGATGAGAAGCGGACTGAGACAGGACTCACGCAGTTCGTTGCAGAGCTCTTCTTTGGAGCAACGACACATCGTCCGGACAGAGAGGCTGTCCTCGAGGAAATTGATGCCCTTGGCGCCTCAGTGAAGGTGAAGGTCAGTCCAGAATCGACCATTTTCCAGATCAGTGGCCGTGCATCGGATCTTCCGAAACTTGCGGAACTCTTTGGAGACATGCTCAACAATCCGGCTCCTGCAGCAGAGGATGTTGAGAGCACACGTCAGGAGATCCTTGACGCCATCGATACCCTGCAGATGGATCCGGAGTCATGGGTGGACCATCATGTCCTTGCGACTGCATTCGTGCCAGGCAGCTCCCTTGCGAAAGCGGAACTTCCAGACCGCAAGGTCGTCGAGCACGTCCGACGTGAAGACCTCCTCGCATTCCGGAGGCAGCTTCTGCGGGGAGACCAGTGCGCACTCGTTGTGACTGGCGGAGCCGAGCTCGACGAGAAGACAGCCCGTGCCTGCACGGCATCCCTTGTGGCAGGACGGTCTGCAGCCCGGTCACGGAACACTCCTGCATGGCAGGGGGCATCTCGTCCTCCAGTGAAATATGTTCGACAGCCAGTTCCAGGTGACCGTCCAAAGCTCGATGTGTCTCTCGTGCTGCCGGGAATTGCACGGGATGATCCAGACTGGCTTGCAGATTCTGTCCTCCAGCAGATTCTCTCCGGAGGAATGCTCGCCCGCCTCTTCGCTGTAGTCCGTGGAAAGCTTGGGCTCTGCTATGGAATCACAGCGGAATCGCAGCGTTACGAGAATTGTGGTGCCTTCATCATCTCCACTTCTGCACTTCCTGAGAACGGGCCTCCTGCCCTTGCTGCAGCTGTATCTCAGCTCAGGGACCTTGCAGAGAATGGACCGAAGGACAAGGAACTCTCCGATGCAAAAAAGCAGTTCGCTTTCGCCATGGGATATCAGGAAGAGTCCGCGAAAATGCGAGGACTCGCAACTGCCATCCGCTGGGGAGCAGGCAAGCCTTTCGAGAGCAGGGAGGCACGGCTCGCAGCAATCAATGGCATCACCAAGCAGGATGTTCAGCGTATGGCACAGCGGCTCGTCAGTCGCCTTCCTGAAGCACGGCTCGTCTATTCCGCTACGCATGATGTAGGAAAAGAGCTTGCTGCTGCAGTACAGTCATCCGCACTGCACCAGCATGACGATCGGGGGGTCGCATGAGCACACCAACACCAGCTCCATTTGCTCCACAGGTCATCACACTGTCGAATGGCATCACGCTCATCAACGTCTACACTCCTGACACGACCACAGTCACGGTTCAGCTCGTTGTGAGGGCAGGATCACGGGATGAAGTTCCTGCGACTGCAGGACTTGCGCATTTCGAG
>DAIDIX010000226.1 GCA_027451645.1 Candidatus Dormiibacterota bacterium
GGAGCCACTCGACGCATAGTCACTGGCGTAGAGCGTCTTTCCATCTGGAGTCACCTGAAGGCCCCAGAGATAGGCAAGCTGACTTGCTCCAAATGATCCCGTTACCGTGTTTGAAGCAGTAGATATCGTGTAAATGTCTGCCGATGTGGAACTTGTGTAGTCACCGACATAGAGAGTGCTGCCATCTGGTGAGACGGTGATGCCTGCAGGATACGTAAAGCCTGTAATTGTTGTCCCAAAGGTATCTGTAGCAGTGTTGAACACCTCTACGCCGTTGTTGCTGTCGCTTACATAGATCTTCGATCCATCTGGCGTCATTGCTGCAAAGAATGAACTTGCAGTGGCCATGGGATTCGCAACTGTCGTCACACTGTTTGTGGCGAGATTTACGACATTGATGCCACCGGAATATCCCTCTGCATACAGCGTGTTTCCATTGGGCGAGAGAAACAGGAAGTTGGTACCGCCTAGAGATGTCACCGTATTGATGGTGCTTCCGAGTGTAAGCACACCGGTCGCTGTATTGACAGAGATCTCCTGGATGGTATGGCGATAGTATTCACTGACATAGTATGTGTGGGTTGACGCATTGTAGGCACTTGCCCATGCTTTTGGGACAGTGACTGACGAGACAACGCTCTGTGTCTCAAGACTGTAGAGGCCAGCAGTGCCAGCAGTGTAGTCGGGTACGAGCACGTATGGTGCCTGTGGCGTCACAGGCACAGCTCCAACTTCTGCTGGAAATGATCCAAGTGCGAACACTGCAAGGATACTGGCAGCCAACGTGGCAAATGCCAGACGTCCACGATGCAATGCCAGTCGTGAGGTTCGGCCGAGTTTCATGTCACATTCTCCTGTGTCAGCTGTCCCAATGCATGCTGGTGCTCGTTCATACATTCATGGGAATAGTATCAATTCAGATGACACTAATGAGCGTGGTGTTCAAGCACTGTAACACTGCAACCTGTCTCCTCCCAGCTCATTGTCATCTCACGTGCAGGCGCAACACACGTTGGGATGGGCTCCAGCCGTGACTGTACTGTCACTTCTGGGACTTCCTAGCACTCCACCTTGAACTGGCGATGCAGGCATGATATGACAGAGGTGTGGAAGTGGAGGAGATGGGGGCACAGGAGGTGTGTGCCATGTCAACCAGCTATCGCCATTTCATTCGTCGGATCGAACGGAAGCTCGACATCCACCCAGGATCTTCAGCACGGATGCTGCTTGCACTGCCACCAGGCGTATTTGTGGCGACATTCGCATATATGGCCTGGGCATTTCTCACAGCAGGTGCCAGCCTTGGCGTAGCTCTTGGTGGCACAGCTGGAGTTTCGTGCATCACCACACTCTTCTCCATCACTCTGCTCCTCGCATTTCGCAAGGACAGCGATGAGGAAGCTCCGGGGCTGCAGCTGCTGCTGCGTCAGCAGCATTCAGACACTGGGCACGCAACTGCACATGAGGTTCTGGGCCATGTCCAGCGCGATGCAGGACGTGCAAAGCACTTGCACAGGTGAAACAGGAACGACCATGGGTAGCCTCGCTAGTCGATTCCCTTTCCTGGTGTCTCTGCCGTAATCCCAAGGCACTGGTTCAGGATGCCCTTTACCCAGGTCCCATTCATGACATGCCGTTCAAATGCAGCAAGCTTCCTGGTCCTGGATTCTGCATTCACAGTGACTCTGCAGCGCTCTTCCACCTTGGTCTGCTCAAGAGTGATCTGCATCTTGAAGTCGAGTTCGCTCACTGAGCCATCTGCTGCAACTTCAACACGTCTTCCAGCAGTCCAGTTGCGCGGAGATTCCGCATCGAGCTGTGAGCCAGTGAAGAGATTGCCGTCCCCATACTGGTGAAGACTGGCATGTATGTATTCAGAAGCTTCATCGAAGCTTGCTGGAAGTACCAAGCTCACGTGATATCGCTTTCCGGACCGAAACATGCCCATGAACCTATGCTAGAAAGCGCCTCACACTACACCCTTGTCTGTTACAGAACTGATGCACGACAGCAATCTCGTACTGTTCGACCTGCGACAATGGGTGCAGGAAGTCACGCACATCTTCCCTCCCCGAGTCTCACGCAGTCACTGCTAGGATAAGAGAGCGCCAGCACGCCCCCGTAGCTCAGTGGATAGAGCAGAGGTTTCCTAAACCTTGTGCGGAGGTTCAATTCCTCCCGGGGGTACTCCTATGAAATCTGGGCACGTGCTCTTCCCTGTCGTCAGGCGAGTGCAGTCACTGCTTCCTGCACAAGATTGCGGAGGGCCTCTGCATTGAGAGCTTCATGCTCATGAATGTCTATGGCCCTCACGGAGTTGCCAGTAAGACGAGCATTGAAGAGTCCAGCTGGATCACGCAGTGCTGCTCCATTCGGAAAGGTGATCCGCACAGCCGACTTGAGTGCCTCTGCAATGCAGATGTTTCCTCCCTGCACCCATACGGCAACACCAAGCGGCTTGCTTGGCTTTCTCCACTTCACCTCTTCCAGTGCATCAGGTGCGGCCTGCCTGACGACTTCCCGGATCTTGTGGAGAAGATCAGTCCTCCAGCCTCCCGGCTCCTCGAGTATTGCCTCAAATGCATCAATGCCTCTCGTATCCTCCGTCATGCAGATCTCCTCCCTCTGGTGAGTAGATGCCATTCCCGATGCTCAATGCAGCATATCTCCATCATCACTTCGTAGGGAGTGTCCTGCCTGTTCCGGGAAGCGCTCCACACCTGAATCATCACGTGGTGGAAAGCTGTTCCATACGCTGCATGGTGCTTGAAGGACATATTGTTTAGTCATACAGTAAAGGTGTCATGACACACCCACCAGCAGACCGCCCTGAGTCAGCCTCAGCTGTGAAGCGGCACCTCGAGGAGTGGAGGGCTGCAGGCCTCATCACCCTTGAGGAGGAAGCTTCCATCACTGCATACGAAGAGCAGCAGACTCCACGGAGAGGACACGCGAACATCTCACTCCTCGAGATTGGAATCTATGCTGCAGTGGCAATCGGGCTTCTCGGTGTTGAATTCATTGTCAATGGTGCAATAGGGACATTCACTGCAGTCAACCTTCCTGCACCAACCATTCAGGGGACAAATGCACTGACCTTCCTGGTATTTGGCTCGGCAGCAGTTGTCACTGCAGTCATACTCCACCCCCTCCCCAAT
>DAIDIX010000227.1 GCA_027451645.1 Candidatus Dormiibacterota bacterium
GAATTCGGGGAGAACTATGTCCAGGAGGCAGCAGCAAAGTTCACCCCTCCACACCCGCCATGGAAGCTCCACTTCATTGGCCATCTCCAGCGACGGAAGGTGAAGGCAGTACCAGGACTCTTCGATGTTGTGCAGACAGTTGACTCGGGAGCCTTGGCAGATGCATTGGGCTCAGTGATGGATGGTACGGTGTCACCATTTCCCATTCTGGTGGAGGTTACCTTTTCCAGGGATCCATCGAGACCAGGTGTGCAGACCAATGGGGTGCAGGATCTTCTCAGTGAAATACTCGGGCACCCATCGCTTGACTGCCAGGGATTCATGGTCGTTGCAAGCTCAGCGGATAGGGATACTGCACAGAAGGAGTTTGCTGCTCTTCGGGAAATTCGTGATGCGATGGAAAGCGAGTTTGGCCATCAGTTTCCTGAGCTCAGCATGGGAATGAGTGGCGACTACGACGTCGCAATTGCTGAGGGAGCAACGATGGTACGGCTTGGCACTGCCATATTTGGTTCCCGTCCGCTCAGGAGAATCGCGGAGAGCTGAGTGGTGGATTTCCCAAATGAAGATAGTTGGCACCTACCCATGCGCGTATTACTCCTATGTGGGAAGTCCCTATGATGAGCGGCTTGACGTGTGCCAGTCCCATGCATGCATTTCGGTGTATGTGAATGGGGAAGTGAGCAGGCGGAATGTGTCACGCTCGCTTGGGCTCGAGGAAGAGCTCGCACGATTCATCTTCATGCGAATGAAGAGCTGACAACGACACTTCGCAGCAGTGCTGGATGCAGCGTCCCAAAGCTGAGCTGACAGTTTTCGGTATGCTGAACAGTACGATGTCACGCTATCTCCCTGTCACAAGCCATGCGCATTTTGCCCAGGAGGAGCAGGAGCTCCTTGCGTACTGGAAGGAGCACTCCGTCTTCGAGAAGAGTCTTGAGCTCAGAAAGGATGCACCGCGATTTGTCTTCTATGAGGGACCTCCCACTGCAAATGGCAAGCCAGGAATCCATCATGTGCTGGCCCGGTCGTACAAGGACCTCTTCATCAGGTACAAGCAGATGGATGGCTACTACGTTCCCAGAAAGGCTGGCTGGGACACGCACGGCCTGCCTGTTGAGCTCGAGATTGAGAAGAAGCTGAAGATCAGCGGCAAGAAAGAGATCGAGGAGTATGGTGTTGCAGCGTTCAACGAACTCTGCAAGAAGTCGGTAAGCGACTACATCGATGACTGGGAAGCCATGACAGAACGGCTTGGCTTCTGGCTCGACATGCAGAACCCGTATCGCACATACGATGGCACCTTTGTTGAATCTGTCTGGTGGAGCCTGAAGGAACTCTGGGATCACGAGTATCTCTATCAGGGATACAAGGTCACTCCCTACTGTCCGAGGTGCCAGACAACCCTGTCATCGCATGAGCTGAGCCTTGGGTATCGGGATGATGTGGAAGATCCGTCAGTATTCATCAAGTTCCAGCTGGCAGATGACCCGAAGGTCTCGATGCTTGCATGGACAACGACCCCATGGACACTTCCAGGGAATGTTGCACTTGCTGTCCATCCTGACGAGGAGTATGTGCGGGTTGCACAGAATGGCGAGGAGCTCATCCTTGCCCGTGCCAGGCTCTCTGTCCTCGAGGGCGAGTACACGATTGGGGAGTCAATGCAGGGTGCTGACCTCGTTGGACGGTCATATGTCCCGCTCTTCGACGAGATGCTTCCGGAGGGAAAGGCGTTTGTTGTTCTCAGTGCTCCGGAGCTTGTCAGCATGAGTGATGGAACGGGAATCGTGCACACTGCTGCTGCCTATGGAGAAGCTGACCTCGCACTGTGCCAGAAGAATGGCATCGCCATCCGCCATGTTGTCGGTCTTGACGGGAAGTTTCTTGATGGAATCACCAAGTATCGCGGCATGTTCGTGAAGAAGGCAGATCCTCTGATCATCGAGGAACTGTCGTCTCGTGGAAGGCTGTACCGTGCAGAGAAGATCCTCCACACGTATCCGTTCTGCTGGCGGTGCGAATCGCCACTCCTCTACTACGCGCTCACATCGTGGTTCATCAGGACTACTGCTGTGAAGGACAAGCTCATTGCAAACAATGCGACAGTCAACTGGCAGCCATCCCACATCCGAGATGGTCGCATGGGCAACTGGCTCGAGACACTTGTGGACTGGAACATCTCGAGAAGCAGGTACTGGGGAACACCGCTACCCATCTGGATCTGTGACAGCGATGACTGTGCATCTAAGCGCTGCATTGGCTCTGCTGCAGAACTGGGACTCACTGTCGAGGACGATCTCCACAAGCCGTACCTTGATGAGATCACGCTCCCGTGCGAGGCATGTGGCGGGACGATGCACCGTGTTCCAGATGTCATCGACTGCTGGTACGACAGTGGCTCCATGCCCTTTGCCCAGCTTCACTATCCATTTGAGAATGGTGACGAGTTTGCTGAAACCCATCCTGCAGACTTCATATCCGAAGCAATGGACCAGACCCGTGGATGGTTCTTCTCTCTTCTTGCAGTAAGTACCCTCCTCTTCGAGGAGCCAGCATACCGGAATGTTGTCTGTCTTGGACTTGTCCTTGATGAAAAGGGCAAGAAGATGTCGAAGTCACGGGGCAACATTGTCGATCCGTGGTCGATCTTCAACGAGTATGGTGCTGATGCCATGCGCTGGTACTTCTACAGTGCTGTGAGTGCAGGGAGCGAGTACCGGGTTGGCCCCGATGCCATCATCGATGTGGTGCGACGGTTCTTCCTCACGCTGTGGAACACATATGTCTTCTTCATCACCTATGCTGCAATCGATGATTTTGATCCTGCCGGGACACCAGTGCCGGAAGAGCAGCGGCCTGCCCTCGATGTCTGGTGCAGGGCACGTCTTGCTGCAACAGTGTCCTCTGTCAGGGAGTCACTCGACCGATATGATGCAACAAATGCCTGCAGGACAATTGAGGAGTTTGTCGAGGACCTCTCCAAGTGGTATGTACGCAGGTCACGCCGCCGGTTCTGGAAGGCGGAGGATGTGAGCAATGTCGACAAGCGCTCTGCGTACGAGACACTCTGGAGTGCGCTCACGACCATTGCAGATCTCATGGCACCATTCACTCCCTTCCTTTCGGAACGGCTGTATCGCAA
>DAIDIX010000228.1 GCA_027451645.1 Candidatus Dormiibacterota bacterium
GAAGCTTGCATCGTACAGGGTGGTGTTCTCTCCATCGAAGGTTGCACGAGTGGCATCACGTCGACCATATATCTGGACAAGAGTGTGTCCAGTGTGTGCTTCCTCAACAATGCCGTTGAGCTCACCTGTATGGAACCACTGCTGGGTGAAATGTGTCTGCGACCGGCGTGCAATGAATATGGTCGCAATGATGGAGAGCGGGATGGTTATGAGGGACACCACTGCAAGAAGTGCGGAGATCCACACCATCATGATGAGTACCCCGACTATCGTGAGTACAGATGTGAGGAGCTGGCTCAGGCCCTGCTGGAGTGTCGTTGTGAGATTGTCGAGATCATTTGTCACACGGCTCAGGATGTCCCCATGGGGATGGCTGTCGAAGTAGCCAAGAGGGAGTGTTGCGAGCTTGTTTTCAATATCCTGCCTGAGGAGGTACATTGTCCGCTGTGCAACACCGGCCATGATATATCCCTGTGCCCACATGAATACTGCACCAAGAAGATACACGCCCACTGCAGCAAGAATGAGGAAGCCGAAGTGTGACCAGTCAACACCTGCTCCTGGAGTGACATGCTGGCCAGAGATCAGGTCTGCTACCTGGCCCTGTCCATGCGCACGAAGTTCCTGAAGGATGGTGCCCAGAGGAACTCCCTTCGGCAGCTTCTTGCCAATGAGACCACTGAAGAGGACATCTGTGGCATTCCCGAGAATGCGAGGACCAATGACTGTCAGGAACACGCTGATGGAGCCAAGGACTGCAGCAGCTACGAGGTTCACCCGCTCGGGCTTCATCCGGAGAAGAAGCCGTTTCAGTGCACGGGCAAAGTCCTTGCTCTTGCCACCTGGCGCGCCACCACCAAATCCTCCACCAAATCCACCGCCTCTCGCGGGTCCTCGCCCCATCATGCGACATGCTCCTTTCCGAGCTGGGAGACGACAATCTCCTCATAGGGAGGACATGTGCGCATCAGCTCCTCATGGGTGCCAATGCCAACAATAGCTCCCTCATCAAGCACGATTATGGAGTGTGCATGCATGATAGTGCTCACGCGCTGCGAGACGATGATGGCTGTGGCTGTCTTCGTTGAAAGGCTGAGTGCAGCACGGAGACGTGCATCCGTGGCAGCATCGAGTGCAGAGAAGCAGTCATCGAAGAGATAGAGCCTGGGATTTCTAATGACTGCACGTGCAATTGCAAGACGCTGGCGCTGTCCTCCAGAGACGTTTGTTCCTCCCTGGTCTATGACTCCCTCAAGCTTTCCTGGCATTGCTTCGACGAAGTCACGTGCCTGGGCAATCTCAAGTGCCTGCCACATCTGATCTTCCGTAGCAGTGGGATTCCCTGTGCGGAGATTGTCCGCTACCGTGCCCCGGAAGAGATACGCAAACTGGGGTACATAGCCGATTTCCTGCCACATCTCCTCAAGGTTGCGTTTCCGCACATCGATGCCATCAACCTCGAGAGTGCCGCTCGTCACATCAAAGAGCCGTGGAATGAGGGAGAGGATCGTGGACTTGCCACTTCCTGTTCCGCCAATAATTCCTGTAGTCGTTCCTGCCTTGCATGTGAAAGAAATGCCTTTCAGAACAAGCTCCTCTCCTCCCAGATAGCCAAAATCGACATTATGGAACGAGATTTCTCCAGTCACAGTGTCTGGTGAGAGGGCATTATCAGGTGTGACGATTGCTGGTTCTGTCGTGATGACTTCCATGAGCCTCTCTCCACTTGCCACTGCACGTGGCACGAGGATGACCATCATTGTTGCCATGAGAACGGACATGAGGATCTGGATGATGTAGTTGAGAAACGCAAAGATGTTGCCAATTGGCATTGCTCCGCTGTCAACAAGGTGACCACCGAACCAGATGACTGCAACATTTGTGAGATACAGGATGCCCATCATTGCGGGAAAGGCGAGTACGAAGATCCTGTTCACTGTCAGGGCTGTTGTGGTGAGATCAAGGTTTGCTTCCTCGAATCTCTCCTGCTCTCGCTTTGTCTGCACGAAGGCACGGATAACACGGATGCCCATGATCTGCTCCCGGAGTATGAGATTGATCCGGTCGATCTTCTTCTGCATGGACTGGAATAGTGGAACTGCACGGGAGAATACTGTGAGGATCACTGCAGCCATGAGCGGAATGACGACAATGAGGAGGGAAGAGAGGGTGACATTCTCCTGGATTGCCATGATGATTCCGCCCACAGCCATAATGGGGGCCACGACCATCATGGTGAGTGCCATCTGGAGAAATATCTGGAGCTGCTGCACATCGTTCGTGTTGCGTGTGATGAGTGATGCAGCGCCAAACCTGTTCATCTCCACCTGGGAAAAGGTCTGCACTGCAGAGAACACGGATGCACGCATGTCTCTGCCAACTCCCATAGAGATGCGCGATGCAAGATAGACAGCAGCAATCGAGATCACTCCAAGCGCAGCAGTGATGCCGAGCATGAGTGCTCCAGTATGCCAGATGTAGCCGATGTTCCCAACTGCAACCCCATGATTGATGAGATCAGCATTGAGGTTGGGCAGAAACAGGTTGCCAATGGCCTGCAGGAGAAGAAGTCCAACAACTAGCCATGCGGACACTGCGTACGGGGCAAGAAACCGTCGCAGGAGGCGGATGAATGTCATGTGGAAACTCCCTTGTGCCACGATCGTATCGGGTGGCATTGCAGACGGGAAATGGGTGTGCTACCCCTTCTTCCGTGAAGAAGTTTCACTCTTTTCAGCACTCTTGAGACACGTGAAGGCGACAACTTCCTTTGTCTGGGGAGGTTCGTCAAATCGGACAATGGCAGTGAGGCTGAGTACCGCCTCAACAATTCCCTCGGAGCCAACTGGATAGGGACCTATCGGAGTGCCAGTTCTAGGCCGAGTGTTCTGGATGAGCATGACCCGTTCACCGATTGCGAACGGTGGGGGAGGCTCATCCTTGCCCATTGGAGACCGCTGGACAGGAGCTTGACGCCGTTTCGGCTGCTCTTCCTCCTCCTCGTCCTCCTCGGACCCCTCGTCCTGGCCGGTGGAGCGCACCGAGGTGGAGAGCATGCCCTCGACCGGCACGTCGGCGGCCATCCGCGCCCGCCCGTCGCCCATCTGCCGCATCAGACCGACTACGTAGGCATAGT
>DAIDIX010000229.1 GCA_027451645.1 Candidatus Dormiibacterota bacterium
ATGAGGGAGCCATACATTGCACGCTTCATGCAGAGCGTTGCACCCCACCTCATGACAAGGGGTATCCAGCAGAGCATTCCAATGATGAAGAGCAGTACCCAGCTGCCGGAAATGATGGATATGATGTGCGGAGCAAAATGATGGACGAGCGACTGCGAATGCACTGCACGCCGATGGAAGAGGGCAGCGAAGTTTGCATAGTACATGCCTACGATGCTGTTTGCTGCAATCCATGCAGGGAGGAAGAGCCGTACTGATGGCGCTTTCCAGAGATTTCGGATGAGATCGCCAATTGGCGTGACATGGGAAGGGGGAAGCTGTGGCACAGCAGTGGCACACAGGATGAATGCAACAAGGTACCAGAGAGCAAGCATGAGGAATGCAGATGTGCCAAACCATGTCCATAGTAGCGGTGCAAGTATGAATCCCCCTGCATAGCCAGCAAGTACTGCACCCTCGAAGATGCTGCTTGATGCTATCCTCCGTTTTTCATGGCCGTGCGTGCCAATGGCAAGGGAGCTGAGTGATGCGGGCACGAATGCAGCAGAGGTAATCCCTGCAAGCATGAGTGGAATGGCGAAGATGAGAGGAATGTTCGTCAGCCAGAAGAGGATGTTTGCAGTGATGCCGATTACTGGTGCAGCTATGAGCATTCTCGATGTTCCGATCCGGTCCGCAAAGCGTGCGAGAAAGGGAGCGCTCACCATCTCGGTGAATCCCTGCAGGGCACCAGCTCCTCCCACCAGGACAAGGTTTGGAATGCCGTGACCAAGTGCAGTGAAATCGAACTGGAGAGCGATGGCAGTACCGACTGACCCGATGCGGAGCAGTCCAACTGCAGCAAGCAGGCCAACGAGTCCTGAGGTCGACATCGTGCGGACAGGCTGGTGTGGTGCAGTGAGATCACGCATGCAGTTCCAGTATTGCAGAGAATATGGAGTGCGGGAATTGCCTTGCATGCGGAGCAGGTGTCCTCAGGACAGAAAGCAGTCCGTGCCCTGGTCAAAGGCGTACAATATGGATGTTGTTCCGGGTGTCACGTTGCACGACCGCCATGCGCAGAAACCTCCGATACTCGGATGCGCAGCCGGCAGTGCGAGGACCGCGGGCGACCGGATCGAAGGATCCGTCTCAGTACTTCTTTACCGTGTGTCAAAAGGGAACGCACCATTAACGGCGCAGCATTAATCATCGTTGTCCTCATCATTGCAGTCCTCTTCTTTGCTGGTGCAGTACTGTTCTGGCAGGGGAGGCGAACAGCCCAGCAGGAACATGACGAGCATGTTATCGAGGCTGATCGTTCCGATGAGGAGTCAAAGCAGATCCTTCTCCAGGCAAAGGAGGAGGCACTCCGGATGCAGACAGCTGCAGAGCAGGAAGTGCGTGAACGCCGTGCAGAACTCGTCAGGAGGGAACAGCGGCTCACACAGCGTGAGGAAACGCTTGACAGGAGAAGGCGGGAACTCGAGTCGAACGAGGCGAAACTCAAGATCAAGGAAGAACGTCTTGATGCATTCGAGGAACAGCTGAAGTCCCAGGACCAGCAGCTCCAGTCTGAGCTTGAGCGCGTTTCCTCACTCTCGGTCGAGGATGCTCGGGATGAGCTGTTCCAGAAACTGGAAGGGGAACTCTCTTCCGAGATTGCAGAGAGGATTCATGCTGCGGATGTCCGTGTGCGTGAGGAGGTGCAGGAACGCAGCCGCGAGATACTTGTGACTGCAATGCAGCGGTATGCATCGGACCAGGCAGGAGAGGCATCTGTGACAGTTGTCCATCTCCCAAGCGATGAGATGAAGGGAAGAATCATCGGCAAGGAGGGACGGAACATCCGTGCACTCGAGGCTGCAACCGGTGTCGACATCATCGTGGATGAGACTCCTGAAGTCATAGTCCTGAGCGCATTCGATCCCGTGAGAAGGGAAGTTGCAAAGATGAGCCTTGAGCGGCTCTTCTCGGATGGACGCATTCATCCTGCACGCATTGAGGATGTTGTGTCGAAGAGCCGGAATGAAATCCAGCAGCGCATCCGTGAGGAGGGAGAGCTTGCCTGCCATGAAATCGGCATTGAGAATCTCCATCCTGAACTGGTGAAACTGCTCGGCACTCTCGCTTTCCGCACTGCATACGGACAGAATGTCCTGCAGCACAGCAAGGAAACTGCTGCCATTGCTGGCATGATTGCAGCCGAGGTTGGCTACGATGAGCAGGAGGCGAGGGAGATCGGGCTCTTTCACGACATCGGCATGGCAGCCGAGCATGATATCGATGGTTCGCATGCAGTCATCGGGAGCGAGATCCTTGCCCGTGTGGGCAGACCGAGCCGCATAGTGCATGCAGTCCGAGCCCATCACTACGATGAGGAGCCAAGGACTATCGGAGCCTACATACTCATGGCTGCTGATGCGATCTCTGCTGGCAGGAAGGGGGGAAGACGGGAAACACTCGATACCCTCATCAAGCGGTACGAGCGGATTGAAGCAATAGCGAACGGCTTTGATGGTGTCGAGCAGAGCTTTGCAGTCCAGTCTGGCAAGGAACTCCATGTGATGGTACGGCCAGAGGAAGTCACTGATGACCAGGCTGTTGCTCTCGCGCACAAGATTGCAAAGCGCATTCACGGTTCAGCAACATACAACGGACAGATCAAGGTCGTAGTCCTCCGTGAGACACGGAGCGTTGAATACGCCACGTAGAGAAAATATCGACTAGTGCACCAATTGTTATCTGGTGCGGTACACTGAACCCGCTATGTCCACCCACGAATCTTCGCCACTCGAGATCCTCAAGGTCTCTGCTTCCAGCAAACCGATTTCTGTAGCAGGTGCCATTGCAGGCGTGATCCGTGGACAGCATAAGGTGGAAGTCCAGGCGATTGGAGCAGGAGCGCTGAACCAGGCAATCAAGGCGATAGCGATTGCACGTGGATATGTTGCTCCATCAGGTGTTGATCTCGTGTGCACTCCCTCATTTATTGACCTTGCAATAGATGGCGAGGAAAGGACAGGCATCAGGCTCCTCGTCGAGGAACGGTAACTCTGCGCCCCACATTGCAGGGGGTGCATGGAGTATGCGCATCCCGGTACTGTGGTATCTATGACACTTGCGAAACTGAGCAGCCAGGCACGCACGTTTGC
>DAIDIX010000230.1 GCA_027451645.1 Candidatus Dormiibacterota bacterium
ATGACATCGCATTCCAGGATGTCATCGTAACCTCAACACTTGTCCCATCCACTGCACGGGAGCTTGCGAGACTCGTGAAGCAGTGCATCAGCAAGGAGACAACAAGTCCTCCTGCTGCTACAAATGCACAGGAGAACGCCAGCACACGCCGCCTCATCCTTGATGATGGGGGCCAGAAAGTCACCCTTGATGAGCGGGATAAGCGGCTCTCCCACCTGTCGCAGCACCTCATCAGCCGGCTTGAGACCATTGCAACAGACCTTCTCGAGGAGCAGTGGCATGTGGAGCTTATCGACAGGTGCAGGACACTTGCAGAGCAGATCTTTGGTGACAATATCCACAAGTGGTACACCGTAAGCAGGACATCCGAAGTGTTCAATGTCCAGCTCAACAATCCGAAGCCAACATCAGAGCCCTCTGCTGATGCATCGAGCGTGACCATTCACGGCGAGCGGATAGTCCTCCGCTGTGATGACAGGTACATCGCCTTCCATGCAGGTGACCATCGCATTGTCCTTGTCGAGGAATGGAAGCGTGGAGAGCTTCCCTCCTTCCCCCCTGCAATACTCGATGTTGCAAACGCCCGCATCAAGCTCGGACGCATTGATGGTGCAGTCGCAGCTCTTGAAAGGGCACAGAAGAGTGCGGGTGGCCCTCGCGTGCAGCGTCAGGCAGCAATCCAGCTTGCCGAGATCCTTGCAGAGCAGGGGAGGTACGGCGATGCCCGTACGACACTCCAGCGTGCCAGAAACCTTCTCATTCCTGGAGAGCATCAGATCTATTACGCAACACTTGCCTGGATCACCTCTGTCGAGCAGCATCCCCAGACTCACGCTCCTGCACCCTCCAAGCAGGCACCTCCGGCATGGTGGCGGACTGCTCCGCAGGAACCTCTGCTCCGGCCATGGGCTGAGCAGAAGGGAAAGCAGAATCCCGGACTTGAGTAGCCAAGCTTCTACGGAAGCGGTGCTGGAGCCCCTGCACTCTTCTCCGGAAGGAGCTTTCCTGGATTCATGATTCCATGAGGATCACATGCATTCTTGAGTGCTGCAAGAGCAGCTGCTCCTCCACTTCCCACTTCCTGTTCCATCCAGGGCAGATGGTCCGCACCGATACCGTGATGATGGCTGGGCGGAGCCCCCTCCCCGAGCAGATACTCCATGATTTCGTCTTTGCCTCGTTTCCACTGCTCCAGTGCATCTCCCGTTGAGGATCCTGCCCTGCGGCCAAGCACAGTGAAATACAGAGATGCTCCCCAGGAATACATGTGGGACACATGACATCCAACCGAGCCGCCTTCCCTGCACCAGTGCTGCTGCGCAATTGCGAGAACTCCATCGCGGATAGCAGAAAGCTTTGACCATGGTGCTGCAGTCTCAAAGGTTTCCACCATGACTCCAGCATCAAGAAGAACATCTCTCACATACGGAGAGAAATACCTGCTCCGTTCCCATGAGCGGCCCAGCTGCTCGCCAAGGCGCATGGCCCGATGCTCACGGAAGATGGAGGCAACATGGGAACTCTTTCTATTGAGTTCATCAACGGAGAGTTCCTCCCAGCCTGCAATTGCCAGGACTCCATCACTGTACCCCCTTGCTCCGACATACCAGGAGAATGCCTTTTCCATGAACGATCCATGCATGCCCATGCGCATGAGGCCAGCTGTCTCCTCTTCATCGGACAGCCGTGCAACTGTGCATCTGCCTGGATTCTGCATGAGCTGCCGGAAGGCTGCAATGCCATCAGCGAACGTTGGAAACATCCACCCCTCATACCGCAGATGCGTAGGACGGGGATGGATCCTGAGTGTCAGCGAAGTGATGATTCCCAGCGTGCCCTCTGAGCCCAGTACGAGCTCCCTGAGATCTGGACCTGATGAGACATCGGGATGGGGATGCATCTCAAGCCGTCCAGCAGGAGTCATGCATGTAAGACCAAGAACCATGTCATCGAAGCGGCCATACCCCTCCGAGGACTGTCCTGCAGAACGGGTTGCTGCACAGCCTCCGACCGTGACAAACTCGTACGACTGGGGATAGTGGCCAATGATGTAGCCATGTTCCCTGCACCACTCCTCAGCAGCCATGAGGCGGACTCCACCACCTGCTGTGACATGCATATCCACCTCGGACAGCCCTCCCATGCCATGAAGCCGTGACATGTCGACTGCAATGACAGAGGAATGGGAACCACGAAGTGGCTCCACACCGCCAACTACACTCGTTCCTCCTCCGAATGGCACGACAGCAATGCCCTCATCCTGGGCAATGCGAAGCACCTGGGAAACTGCGTGCTCTGTTGCCGGAACGACAACAGCATCAGGGAATGCAAGTTCTGCATCTTCCCTGAGACGCAGGAGATCCGAGTAGGATCTCCCTGCAGCATGCATGAGCCGCTGATGTGGAGCCGTGATCTCGCCCGATGACCCGGCTGCCTTTGAAAGGGATGCAACTGCAGCAGAATTCAGGCGTGTAGGAGGAATGACAATGTCCTTCTCCTGTACTGACACGTGCGAAGGAGCCTCAATGTTCTCGATTCCAAGTGCATCTGCAAGCCACGTGCGGAATGGCAACGAGATCTCAACACGCTCCTCCGGAGCGCCCCACCCATTCCAGAGAAGCGGCTTGGCTCCACTCATGCAGGTACATGCTCACGCATGGGAAGCTCAACGAACGATGCAATAGTGTCACGCAGCCGCTCACGTTCTCCAGGAACAAGATCGAGACGAAGTCTCCTGTCAAGAATGTCCTCCAGCATGAGTGCACCTTCATGCCGAACTGCCCACAGTGCCTCGACAGGGAGAATGGGCGGCTCCTCGCCAAGCGGTGTCAGGAGATCCTTCCTTCCGCGGGCAAGGCGGACAAGCTGTTCTGCTTCCCTGCCAAACCGTCTCCGGAGCCGCTCAGGCGCTTCCAGCATGGAAATGTCCCCAGCAGGGCCAGCACCAACCAGTGCAGTGCGTTCCGTAACACACTTCCCAGCCTCAAGGTCTGCAAACTGCACAGCAGCATCGACTGCATCTTCCGCCATCTTCCGGTACGTGGTAAATTTTCCACCAACCACAGTGATCATCTTTCGTGCAGGATCACGCACGATCGCATGCT
>DAIDIX010000231.1 GCA_027451645.1 Candidatus Dormiibacterota bacterium
GCTCACTGGGATTCTCTGTTGCCACAGGTGGGACAGTGTACTTCTCTGCATCCTGGACTCCGGGATCCACACCGACCTTCACTGCAACCATTGCCTCACCTGCGAACTTCCCGATTCTCACGCTTCCCGATGGAGGGAGCATCACGAGTGCAACCCTCACCTTTGCAGGAGGCTCTCTTACCTTCACTGCAGACGGGACGATCCCGATTCCCTCTGCACCTGCTGCAACACTCACTATGACCATCACGATCAGCAGTGATGGTTCGTTCTCGGGAGCAGTTACGGTATCGAACATGACAGTGTTCGGTGCAAGCTTTGGCATGATTGGCACAGTCTCACGGTCAGCGTCCGGCACCATCACAGCAGATGTTGCGAGCTGCACTGTATCCCAGAGCGGATGCACGAAGGGCCCGATTCCTGGTCCAATCACTCCCTTCAGCGGTGTTCCTGTCACCATCACCAACCTCACCTTTGACCTTGGCACTGCTGGTCTCACTGTTGGTGGAACAGTAAGCGCAGACAGTCTTGGTTCCATTACCCTCTCCGGAACCATCACCTCACTCTCCACCTGGGAACTCACCATGTCCCTCTCGCAGGCCCAGAGCTGGACACCGGCTCCAGGATTCACCATTGATGCAACATTGACAGGAACCCTCCAGGATTCGTCAGGGGCAGTCACCTTTGTCATTCTTGCCACAGGCACTCAGCAGTCTCCGCTCCTTTCAATATCGAGCTCTGGATATGACTTTGCAGTCACCTCCATTGGCGTTGGAAATGGTGTGCCATCGAGCGGATGCACCGTATCGAAAGTTGGCGACCTCTGGGTCTGCGTGTCGGGCGACATGACCATCAGTCTTGGTAGCGTGTCAGGGTCTGTGACTGCTGCTGGCACGTATGACATCACTGCACAGACGTTTATCCTCACAGCCGCAATTCCCAGTCTCAGCTTCAGTGCACTGAACAATGCAGTAACGCTCACTGATCCGACATTCACCATCAGCGATACGAGTGGCACCTTTGCAGTAGCAATCACAGCACCGCTCACTGTGTCCATGCCTGGCGGAGGAACGATCCAGGTGACTGCAGTCATTGCCTATTCTTCTGCTGGGTTTGTCATTGGTGCATCGGTTGATCTCTCGCAGTGGATAGGGAGTGCAGGAAACAGTGCATATCTCTACTATGCGAGTGCTGACATGTCGAACTTCGCAACCGGGAGTCCGACACTTGGATCCATCAACCTCACCCAGGGAATCGATTTTGCCATTTCTCTCGATCTTCCGCAGAGCTTTACAAGCATGCTGCAGAACATCGGCCTTTCCCTTCCTGCAAACACTGCACTCACTGCAGTGGGAACAGCAGACTTTGCCACGGACACCTATACCTTCAAGGTATCCATCTCGCTTGGCTCTGGACTCACCATCTTCAGCACAGGTGGAACATCGCTTGTGCTCAATGACGGCTTTGTTGCCGTAGTGCTGTCGCCAAGTGTCGAGTCGCTCTCACTCGGACTTGATACTACCCTGAACCTTCCCTCTCCAGGAAATGGTGGATCAGCATCATCAGTGACTCTTACTGGGGCTCTGACTGTATCCGATACGGGAATCAACCTGAGCCTTTCCCTTGGCAACTGCTCGGGAACTGCTCAGGGCTGGGTCAACGCCTTCGGTCTCGATGGACTCACTGTGAAATGTGCAGCCCTCCAAGGCGGAGTGAGCTGGGGTGATGGCATTCCCCTTCCCAATGTCGGCTTTGAGGGAACAATCACCTCTCTTCCCTCAACTGTTGCAAATGTCATTGGCTACATGAACAATGCACCGATAAGCTTTGCATTCAATTTCGATCCCTTCCTGCTCTCCCTCTCCATTGGAACTGCTAACTCGGGAACACCAGCACTTGAGCCATTTGCGTATTTCGGACAGGGAAGCCTGCTGGAGATTGACTATGCATCCCTCTACCTCTGTCCTGAGGGAGCAACGATTGCACAGACAGTCTATCCTGCCGGGTTCGGACTTGCCTTCCAGGCCTCGATTGAGGGAGTGAACCTCAATGTCATGGCGAATATCGGATTTGCTCCGCCGAGCATCCATTTCCTTGGCACACTCTCCTCAGTTACACTTGGCGGGCTTACAGTAGGACCAATCACAGTGAAGCTTGATGCAAGCACATCACCGCTCATGTTCGACTTCGAGTTTGATGGCACACTGTCTCTTGGTCCTGGGGGATCGGACATAGGGCCAGCTCTCTATGTTGGTGGGTCTCTCTCCGCTTCAGTCGCAATCAATATCAGTACAAGCGGCATCAGCGCATTCCTCTGGGGCAATGTCAATGTGCAGCTTGGTGCGTATCTGCCAGGTGCTACCTGCTGGTGGGATGGGTGGGCTCCGTATCCGTGCGATTACTACTGGTCGTACACGTATGTCAATGTGAACATCGGGAAAACGGGATTCTCTGTCAACAGCAGCGGTGTCACGCTTGAGGCTGATGGCTACTCCATTACCTTCTACTACAACGGAACAGCCTCAGTTTCGACCAGGTACACTCCGGGCTCCTCCATCAGTGGAGGAATGGGGAACAGCAGTACGAGTTCCGTTCTGCTCAGCTTCGTTCCGAAGACAGGTGCACCAGTACGTGTCGTGCAGCCCGGTTCCAGAGTCCAGTTCATAAGCTCTGGCATGGCAACGGAGAATCCCATCGTGCTTGCTGGCTCATACCGGAGCTCGGGATCGATTCGGAGTGGATCACAGGCAATCTCGGATGTCACGGCAGTACCGAATGAAGGCGGACCCATCGGGTCTTGGAGCCATGCTTCTCCACTCGCACATCCTGTGAGTGACAGTATTCTCATTCCTCTTCGTGGAGGAGATGTGCTGCTCGCAGGCGGATTTACCTCCCAGGGAAATCCCACTTCTCAGGCATGGATCTATAATCCTTCAGATGGAAGCTGGACACAGACCGCATCAATGAATGATGCGCGTCTTGGTGCTATGGCTCTCCGGCTCGCTAACGGGGATGTCCTCGTTGCAGGGGGCATTGGTGCACAGGATCTCCCTCTTGCATCCGCAGAAATCTACCATG
>DAIDIX010000232.1 GCA_027451645.1 Candidatus Dormiibacterota bacterium
TTCCGCCACGAGGATCTCTGGAAACAGCTCGAGGAAGCCCGTTCCCGAGAAATCCCCTTCATCCATGCAGCTTCAGGCGGCACTGTCGAAATGGATCCGCATCCGGTCGGGATATCGCTGGACCTCGCTGAAGCTGAAGATGGATCGCTCCTTCTCATGTCCATGTTCCACCGCGACCATGTTCCCATCACTGGTCAAGAGATCCATCCGTTTGGCAGCCCTGCAACCGGCGTGTACTGCTATCCGGAAGATGATGCAGAAACACCGCTCAACATCACACTTGCTCCACTTCAGGAGCCACTCCCTGCCCGTGTAGCTTCTGCAATCCTCGGAGTGGAACCCATTGTCGTCCCCCCCTTCGACCGCTCCGCTTTCCTTGCACGTGTATATCCCGCTCTTTCACGCGCTGTGGAGATAGTCTCACGAAGGCCAGAACTCCTGCCAAAACATGGCACTCCGCGGCTGGGGCTCACCATCCAGAAATCGGGAACCCACACGCTTGAACTCTCATTCGCATGGAACTACAAGCTGGACACTGGCTACACAGTCCGAGTGCCTGCCTTGCTCCATGAATACATGCCAGAGCCTGTGCTCCGGCTTCCTGACGATGAACGCCGAATTGCACAATCGGTGGCTCACCTTTTGGAGATGCACATCCCGCGTGGAGTCACCCTGCCACTTCACAAGGCATGGATTGATGGCCATGAAGCAGCATCGTTCATTGAGAGAACGCTTCCAATGCTTGAGCAGCTCACACATGATGTGGAGCTCAACATTCCCACCACTCTCCCCGATTTCCATGCAGCCAGCACTCCTCCCGAGGTCCGGATACGGGCCCAGGACAGTACTGAGGGAGACTGGCTGGATCTTGGCATCGAGCTCGTTGTTGATGGCAAAACAGTACCTGTTGCAGAACTCATCCGTGCTCTCTCCCGCAATGAGCCATACGTGTACCTTGAGGATGGAACGTACTTTCCTTCAGCATTGCCGGAGCTGGAGCGTCTCCACACCCTGCTTGAGGAGTCCCGGCTCCTCAATGACACCCCCGCTGGCAAATATCGGGTGAACCGATTCCAGATGGACTTCTGGAATGAGCTGGAAGGCCTCGGCATTGTCGAAGCCCAGGAATCCGAATGGCTTACCTGTGCACGACGTCTCCAGAACATTACGACACTTCCCGAGAGCGAAGTGCCAGAGGGCTTTGCAGCTACCCTTCGTCCCTACCAGCATGAAGGGTACAGCTGGCTCAGCTTCCTGCATGAGCATGGACTTGGAGGCATTCTCGCAGATGACATGGGACTTGGGAAAACTGTCCAGGCGCTTGCAATGCTGCTCAGGATTCACGGCAACCACAGTGCTCCCAACCCCTCCCTCATCATTGCACCGACAAGTGTTGCAGCAAACTGGGTGCACGAATGTGCCCGGTTTGCACCAGAGCTCAGGGTTGTGCTCATTGCGGAAACGGACAGGAAAGCAAAGAGCACCCTTGCTGAGCGCATTGCAGGGTTCGATCTTGTGATCTCCACCTACACCCTCCTGCGCATCGATGAGCAGTCGTACACCTCGCGTACATGGGAGGCTGTCATTTTCGATGAGGCACAGTTCCTCAAGAACCACCACACGAAAGGCTACCGTGCAGCACGGCTCCTTGCTGCCCATGCACGGCATGCCCTCACTGGTACTCCTCTGGAGAACAACCTCATGGAGCTCTGGTCCATCCTTTCCATCGTCGCACCAGGACTGCTGGGACACCCCTCCCACTTCCAGAACATGTACCGTACCCCAATCGAAACTGAACGGGATGCCACGTCACTCGCAAAGCTCAGAAACCGCATCCGTCCCCTTGTCCTTCGGCGCACGAAAGATCAGGTAGTGCAGGATCTCCCTGCCAAGTCCGAGCAGATCATCGAGCTCGAGCTCAATGACAGCCATAGGCACGTCTATGATCTCCACCTCCAGCAGGAGCGAAGACGAGTGCTCGGGCTCCTTGATCACTATGAGGACCACAGGATTTCCATTCTCCAGTCACTGACGAAGCTCCGGCAGCTGAGTCTTGCCCCTTCCCTCATTGATGAGAACCAGTACAGCTCCATTCCATCAACGAAACTCGAAGCCCTTGGTGAGCAGCTCCAGGAGATCGTCGAAGAGGGACATACGGCTCTCGTATTCAGCCAGTTCACCCGCTTTCTTGCGCTGGTCCGGATACGTCTGGAAGAACTCGGCATTCCGTACCTGTATCTGGACGGGAAAACCCGGAACAGGAGTGCGCTGCTGGAGAAGTTTGCCACAGGCACAATCCCAGTATTTCTCATCAGCCTCAAGGCTGGCGGTTTCGGACTCAATCTTGCAGAAGCGGACTACTGCTATCTTCTCGACCCCTGGTGGAATCCTGCTGTCGAACAGCAGGCAATCGACCGGGTCCACCGCATTGGCCAAACACGGCCTGTCATGGTGTACCGGCTCGTTGCCAAGAACACCATTGAGGAGAAGGTTCTTGAGCTCAGTGGACGAAAGGCAAAACTCATTGCAAGTGTTCTCGATTCAGAGTCAGCCTCCGACACTGCGATAACTGCTGCTGACATCCGTCAGCTGTTCGGAATGGACACAGCCTGAATCCGATCCCCTTCCCCTGAAAATTCCCCGCTTCTGTGTGATCTTCAGCTGAGACTCTCGCAAGCCCTGCACTAGTGCACGTCAGCATAATCTCGAAATGCGCGCCTGGCGTACTCTGGATCCACTGAAATCATGGAGAGACTCAACAGGCAAACCGGGATTGTCATTCCAATTCGAACCCGTTACTGTCCACTGCAGTATTCCCTGGTGCCCAAGTGCGGAACAATTGGGGCGCGAGATCCTCCCAGCCCACATGGCAGCGACTACCTGTCAGACGAGTCCATTCCTTCTTTCGGAAATCACGTCAGCTGGTTTCACGTCTTTCGCTTCCTGCGCATTGGGCAGTTGATGCACTGACATTGCATGGAGCTTCAGAAACTCTGCAGCCTTGCCTTCACTCCTATCGACCTCACGGGACAGATTCTCAACATGTCGCACCAGGCT
>DAIDIX010000233.1 GCA_027451645.1 Candidatus Dormiibacterota bacterium
TGGAGTTTCCCCAGAAGTACATGTCGGAACATGCACAGCAGTTTGCCAGGGATGAGGACTACGCGGACCTCCTCGCCTGGTACAGGGAGTTCTATCCAGAGCTGTTCGCAATCCCCTCACTTGACTGCAGGCTCGACCTCTACGCGCTTGCCCATGATCTTGAAGATCTCGAGAACTGGCCACAGGTCACTGCGCTCAGGGCACACATCATGCGCATTGTGGAGTCGCGTGCCTGAACCAGCTGGTACAGGTTCGGGCGGATGGTGGTGCGTCGTCAGCCTCTCGAGATGCGGTACATGACGACTCCATGGGCCGGGACAATGGCACTGAATGTGCCTGCAGTGCCAGTTACTGCACTGCTCCAGAGGTTTCTCAGGATGTAGTGGCGTGCAGGCGGCATGCCAGCTGCAGAGGCAGAGGATGTCATGAGTGTCTGGACAGGAGTGTCATTGAACATCACGACAGCCCTGTCGCCATTTGCAAGCGGTTTTGTGAGTACCCACAGGTTGTTCGCATGATATACCGCATATCCCTTCCTGCCAAGCGGGTCCTGGTCCACAGCAATGACTGCCCTGTTCGTGAGTACAGCACGGGTTGAAGGAGTCATTGTCATGAGGTCATTTCCTGCAATGAGTGGTGCAGCAAGCTCTGACCAGAGACTGAACTGTGCCTGCTCTTCGGGCGGAGTGAGCACTCCATTTCCGATCTCGAGCATGTCCGGGTCATACCAACCCCGTGCAGCTCGTGCCTGGGGGATGACGACATCATGAGTGAAGTTCGCCACAACACTGTGGAAGCTGTTGTGGATGTCCCTGGTTGTCCGCCAGAGATCTCCATAGTGGGAAGCCCACTGCCAGTCCGCCTGGTGGTGGAACTGCGTGTCATTGATGTCGAAGACGATGGGGCGTCCCGTATGGAGGAGTGCCTGCGACATCTCGCCAGCAATCATCTCGCTCACAGCCATGTGGCTCATGGTGGGGAAGCTGCTGTAGGGCACATAGCACCAGTCAAGCTTCACGTAGTCGACACCCCATGATGCGAATGTTGCTGCATCCTGCGCGAAATGACCGAAGCTGCCATCCGAGGTGCCAGCACAGTTCTTCGTCCCAGCACTCGTGTAGATGCCGAACTTCAGGCCGAGTGAGTGGACATAGGAAGCGACAGGTGCGATGCCCCTAGGAAAGAGTGCTGGATTTGGCTCGAGCGTTCCAGCCGCATTCCGTCTGAGAAGGCCCCACCCGCCATCGAGATTGACATACACATATCCTGCACGCTTCATTCCTGAGTTCACGAGTGCCCTGGCATCTGCCTCGACGAGAGCAGCAGTGACATCCCTTCCGAACCTGTTGTATCCGTTCCATCCCATAGGGGGAGCAAGAAGGATCCCCTGGCCAGGAATCCTCGGGGGAAAAGTAATGTAGGGGTGAACGTCTGGAATGGGAGAAAGGGAGGGAGCTGCTTCTGTGGGAAGGGGATGGGACGGGGGAAGTGCAGGACGAAGGATGCGGGCTACCGGTGGAGCTGCCGAGGTAGCTGCCTCAACATGGTCAGCTGTGGCATCAACGAGATCGAGAACGGATCTCCCCCCTATGGAGAGGATGATGACGAGCGCAAGGCCAGCAACACTCATGATGCGTGTGGCACGGTGTGACGAAAAGGGGTGTCTGCCTCTCACGTTCAACTGCTCTCCTGCCAGCTTCTGGACCACTTCCGGAATGGTGTACCCATTAACGATGACAGATCATCATGGGAATTGCATTGGAACGGTGTGTGCGGCTTTGGGCCTCAGACTCCCTGCCAGGACACTCCCATCCTGAGACCAGCTGTCGGGGCAGGTGTCACTTCCCACTTTCCATGTGTTGCCTGGACAATGGCATCAGCAATGGAAAGGCCAAGTCCTGCACCCTCTGGAGAGTTTGACACCCTGTGGAAGCGGTCGAAAATGTGGGGAAGCTCGTCCTCGGGTATTCCGGGTCCAGAATCCTGAACTGCGATGGTGGCACGACCCTGCTGCATTCCTGCCTCGACGTGGATCGTTCCTCCCGATGGCGTGTACTTTATTGCGTTGTCAATGAGTACACCGAGCAGTCGCTCAATCCATTCAGGGGGTGCCTCGATGAGAGCATGCGGGGAGAGGGCAGTTGCAGAGAGTTTCAGTCCATGCTGTTCAGCAAGCGGAGTGAACCGCTCCATGGCCATCTCGCTTGCTGCAACACAGTCCACGGATTCGAAGGACGGAGGACTCTCGGAGCCATCGAATCTCGCGAGCCAGAGCAGCTCCTCAAGCAGGTGGCGCATGCGGGATGTCTCATCCCGCACGTGAGTGAAGGCCTCAATATATGCCTCAGGCTTCCTCTTCTGGGAGAGAGCGATTCCTGCCTGGGCCTCAATGACGGAGAGGGGAGTTCTCAGCTCATGGGAAGCATTGGCTGTGAACTCAAGCTGGCGCTGCCTGGCTGCCTCAATAGGGCGTGCAACACGGAGGCCGACTGTGTATGAACCGATGAAGATGAAGGCAAGGAGAAGCGGCAGGGCAATGAGCTCTCCAGTGAGCAGTGACCCCTGGGTGCTCGCAATCGGTTCTGTAGAGAGTCCCACAACAATGTGGGAGTTTCCGATGGTCTGTCCTGCAACTCGGAACTCTGTCTTTGAGACAGTGATGGTCGTGGGAGTAGTGACATTGAGACCTGATGCGGGAAGCACAGCATTGGGGTAGTTGCTTTCGATGATGCCGTTCGGGGAGATGATCCAGATGACGAGTGGTGTTTCAAAGTGATTGCTCGGTGAGGGTGTGCCAAAGGTGCTGCTCTGACTGGAAAACTGTCCGATATACGGGGGGACACCTTCTGAGAGATCTGTCAGTGCTGTTGTGAGCCTGGAATCGAGCTGGCTCGTGAGGGATGAGGAGACAAAGAGTGCAATGATGATGCTGATAACCATGTACACCCCTGCAACAACACCCGTTGCAGAGAGAGCGACATTCACTGCCAGGTGTCGGGGATTGAGCTCATGTGACTGTGTGCTCA
>DAIDIX010000234.1 GCA_027451645.1 Candidatus Dormiibacterota bacterium
CCTGCAATGCTGGTGAAACACCTTCATCCTGGAGCCTCCGTACAAAGACACTATCCAATGCAGTGCCAGAAACCACTCCAAGCTGTCCAGTTGTGCTTACTGCTTGGGCAAGCTGCCAGCCCGATACTGCTACTCCCATGCCACCTTGAATGAGCCAGGGAAGTGGCCCCATGATCCAGCGCTTCATCAGACTTCCTACGACATCCTGTTGCGAATTGTCCTATCGATGTATACAAGCGTACATCGACATGCACCACCTCACGGTGCCAATCACATGTCAGAAATGTGGACACCATGTCCAGATTCCTGACAGTGGTAACCGCGGAAGGATCTCTGCAGCCTGTGCGAGCTGCCTCTGAGATCAGATTCGCCTTCTCATGCCCCATGAGGTATACTACTCGTGCGGCGTGGAGCAGAGGCAGCTCGTCGGGCTCATAACCCGGAGGTCGTTGGTTCGAATCCAACCGCCGCAACCATCTCCTTTGGCACATCAGCGTGGAAGGCACTCTCCTACAGCAATGGTCGTGCTGGACGATTGAGTATGAAATGGTTTCACGCTGAATGCAGTGGTCCCACAACTTTCATTGAAGCTGTTTCGGGAGTTCAATCAGACGAGACATACGACCGCTTCGTGTGAGGCGTCAATCGGATTGCCAAGCGTGACGATTGGTCACTTGCTGAGAATATTGAATGTCATTATTGATGAGCTGGACAACAGCTGCAGCATTCTGATCGCCGATAGCTAGCTCCGCTGTGCTGGGATCCAGCATCCTGCAGGCTTTTCCCTGATTCCAGTGGACAGTATGCATCACTGCTCCTCTCGGTGTAGTGGCAGCAGCAAGCAATATCGCATCTTTATTGCTGCACCGCCTCTGCAGATCTGGCGTAGTCATATCTGGTTCAGTGATGAGATGTATTGCTCGCAGTTGTCACTGTCCGACACTTGCTGGTTCTAAGCGGAAAAGATGGGCAATGATGACTTCTCTGGGACAGCGTGCGTGCTGCAGAATGAAGGGTATCAGTCGGGATCACTGACGTCTGTGATGTCAATGCAGTGATGCGCAGTACTGCAGAAATGGGCTATGCAAGTGCAGCTCAAGTTTGATTGAGTCGTGCAGAAGGCTGCACCTGCTTATGTGCTCAGTCAGTCTGTGCTCACTGAGCGCTGGTTCTGGATATGTTTTGATTCGGGTTGCAAGTTGACGTTTTTCTGATATGTTTGTTCACCACAGTTGCCAGACTGTGCTACAAATTGAGTAATCGAGTCTGCCAGCGGAGATATTTCTATGTATGCATCCAGATACCGGAGCCTGGCCGGACTGGTGCTGCTGCTTGGCATAGTGACAGTATTCATGACTGCGTGCGTTAAGCCGACTGCTGCACTACAGCCAGCAGCACTAGGTCAGGGACAATGCCAGGCATCAGAGGTGGGAAGCGAGGTGTACGCGCAGCTTGCTGTCTCAGGAACGACCTGTGCAACACTCGATGCCGTTGTGCAGGGAGCAGTATCTGCACACAATAGATCCTATACGTCAGATGGGTTTTCCTGCACTGCGACAAGGGAAGGTGCAGGATCACCCTGGGCTCCAGCCTGGAGTGGCACGTACTACGCCTACTCATGCATCAATGGATCCGAGCAGGTAGCGTTCACATGGGGTCCAGCCTCGCAATACGTCTATGGCAGTAGGACAGCGTGAGAGCCCTGTACGTGGAGACAGTGCTTCATGAATATGAGACACGTGTCAGATGTGCAGTTCCAACAGAGGCGCTGAGTCAAATTCAGGACGTGTATGCATCAACATCTTGCATCCCAGTGATGTCCTGCAGCTTACTCAGGGGAAGCTGCGTGAAGGTTGAGCATAGCTTCTACCAGGGCATCTGTGCCTGCATCCCCAGCGACACTGCCTCTCTGGAGATCTTGCAGGAGCATCTCTTTCGTCCGTAATTGGCGCATCACCCTGCAAGCATTTCACCATAGAGGTGGTTTGCATTTCACCTTCAGCAGGACCTATCTTCATGACTCAAACTCCAGCGTCTATCGAGCACCTTGAGGCACTGCAGTGGTTGATTTTCATGCGCCATGAGGCGTCAGCACATGAAAATCGACGACTTTTGGAACAGCAGTCGATGGTGAGAATCCAACTGTCGCAGCCATCTCCTTCTGTACGTGCGAGTGGAAGGTGCTATTGTCCAGGAATGATCCAGCTGGACGAAAGTGTGTTCTACAGATACTGATACGCGCTAAACAGCTTCTTGGTCCAATTTACTCGGTAATGAAGCCACTTACCTGGTGCTCCCACAGCTGGGCGTACAGTCCTCCACGAGAGAGAAGCTCCTTTGGAGTACCATCCTCGACGACATGGCCCTTGTCAAGCACGATGATCCTGTCCATGTTCTGGAGCGTTGAGAGACGGTGTGCAATTGCGAGGACAGTCTGGCCACGACTGCCTTCAACCTCCCAGAGCTTCTCGAGGGCATGCTGCACAAGAAGCTCGCTTTCAGTGTCGAGTGCAGCAGTCGCCTCATCAAGAATGAGGATGGGCTCTGCCTGGAGAAACGCTCGTGCAATGGCGACTCGTGCACGCTGTCCAATGGAGAGCTTCACTCCTCGCTCTCCAACCAGTGCACGGTAGCCTTCAGGTATCTCATCAATGAATTCGTCAGCATGCGCCATTACTGCGGCTTCTCGGATGCGCGGATTCACTTCTCCGTCAATGAACGGCGGAATGCGGGCTGCATAGGCAATGTTCTCAGCAATTGAGCGGTGGAACATCGATGTGTCCTGCGGGACAAAGGCAATGAGATGGGAGAGTTCTTCCCGCTGGACCACCTGTCCATCGAGAACGAACTCCCCGCCAGTCACAGGATAGTACCCAAGGAGCAGCTTTGTGAGTGTTGATTTCCCAGCCCCTGACCTGCCCACAATCCCCACCTTCTCGCCTCTCTGGAATGTGAGACGCACTCCATCAAGGATGCGTGGTGCGTGATCCGGGTAGTGGAAGCTGATATTGCGAAGCTCAAGTGTC
>DAIDIX010000235.1 GCA_027451645.1 Candidatus Dormiibacterota bacterium
GTAGTCGCATCGGCAGAGCAGGGAGGCAATCCGCTCCTGGCGAAGGCAGGCGTCACACAGAAGGCGACAGCGTACCAGTCAGGAGGCAACCTCGAGGGGAAGTCTGTCAGGATCGGTGCGATCCAGTCTGGCCAGTATGCTGTGGCAACCACCATGACGAGCACGGGTACCGTTGACAGTGCCCATGACAGCTACATGCCGCTCTCCGATCTTGTTCTCCTTGTCGGGATGCAGCTCGGGGAGGTCACACCAGGAGGAGTGGGATCGGGCCTCTACGGCATTCTTGTCTTCTCCATCGTTGCCGTGTTCATTGCAGGCCTCATGGTGGGGAGGACACCGGAATATCTGGGGAAGAAGATCGAGTCACGTGAAATGAAGCTTGCTGCCCTTGCCATCCTTGTTCTGCCGCTCTCCATACTTGGCTTTACTGCGCTTTCCGTCCTGACGAAGGGAGGGCTTGCTGGTCCTGCGAATCCGGGGCCCCACGGATTCTCGGAAATTCTCTACGCCTTCAGTTCTGCTACAGGAAACAATGGCAGTGCAATGGCAGGACTCTCGGGGAACACGCTGTACTACAACACGACCCTCGCATTCGCCATGTGGATGGGTCGAGTGCTCTTCGTCATCCCTGTCCTTGCGATTGCAGGATCCCTCGTCAGGAAGCAGGCTGTTCCTGAGAGTGCTGGAACGTTCCCCACCGATTCAGGCATGTTCACCATCCTTCTTGTCGGAGTGATCATCATTGTTGGCGCACTGACATTCCTGCCTGCGCTTGCGCTCGGACCCATTGTCGAGCATCTCCAGATTGTCGGACCACATCTCGGGTAGGAGAAAAGGACACCACATGTCAACAGCACATACTGCCCAGCCCTGGAATGCTGGCACCAGGAGACGGAAATCAAGCAGCCTGTGGGACAGGAACATCCTCTTTCCTGCAGTGGGCCAGGCTTTTGTGAAGCTCGATCCCCGCTGGCAGATGCGGAATCCGGTCATGTTCGTTGTTGAGGTGGGTGCAGTCATTGTCAGCTGGACATACATCACTGGCATTGGGCACATGAGTGCAGTACTTGACAAGTTCACAGTGCAGATTGCTGCCTGGCTCTGGATCACGATCCTCTTTGCCAACTTCGCAGAAGCCGTTGCGGAAGGACGTGGCAAGGCGCAGTCGCAGGCACTCCGGAAGACCCGGAGCGATACCGTTGCACGGAGGCGGAGTGCTGACGGGAGCGAGGAACCCATTCCTGCCCAGGATCTCCACAAAGGGGATGTGGTCATCTGCGAGGCGGGTGATGTCATTCCCAGTGACGGAACGATTCTTGAGGGCATTGCATCAGTCGATGAGTCAGCAATTACGGGCGAGTCTGCACCAGTCATCCGCGAGGCTGGTGGAGACCGGTCTGCAGTCACGGGAGGTACCCGGGTGCTCTCCGACAGGATTGTGGTCGAGATTACCCAGAATCCGGGGGAGACCTTCCTTGACAAGATGATCGGGCTTGTGGAGTCAGCTTCACGGCAGAAGACACCGAACGAGATTGCACTCAATATCCTGCTGTCTGCACTGACGATCATCTTCATGTTCGTCATCATCACTCTTGAGCCTTTTGCCCACTTTGCCCACACATCCGTGTCCGTGACGATCCTGGTTGCCCTCCTTGTCTGTCTCATTCCCACAACCATTGGAGCACTGCTCTCTGCCATCGGAATTGCAGGCATTGACCGGCTGCTGCAGAAGAACGTGCTCGCAATGTCGGGACGTGCAGTAGAGGCTGCTGGTGACATCGATGCACTGCTCCTTGACAAGACTGGAACCATCACGCTGGGGAACAGGCAGGCTTCGGAGTTCATACCAGTCGAGGGGGTTGCTTCCTCCACCCTCATTGAAGCTGCCTACCTTGCAAGCCTGTCGGATGAGACTCCCGAGGGAAAGTCGATAGTCACCCTTGCAAAGCGATTTGGAGCGACGGAGCGGTCTGCAGAAGGCATTGAATTCATTCCCTTCTCCGCAACAACCCGCATGAGTGGTGTCGAGGTTGATGGGAGAAGCATCAGGAAGGGTGCAATTGATGCCATCAACGGGTGGGTGAGCTCGCAGAATGGCACACCCATGAGCAGGGAGTTCCAGACAAAGGTTGAGCTCATTGCAAAGACAGGGGGAACACCACTCCTCGTCGGTGAGGCAGGAAAGCTTCTTGGAGCTGTCCATCTCAAGGACATCGTGAAGCCCGGTATCCAGGAGCGTTTTGCAGCACTTCGGGCAATGGGAATCCGAACGATCATGATCACGGGCGACAATCCGCTCACTGCCCAGGCGATTGCGAAGGAGGCAGGTGTTGATGATTTCCTTGCTGAGGCTACACCGGAGAACAAGCTTGAGCTCATCCGTCGCGAGCAGTCCGAGGGGAAGCTCGTGGCAATGACTGGAGACGGCACGAATGATGCACCAGCTCTCGCACAGGCGGATGTTGGCGTTGCCATGAACAGCGGCACCCAGGCTGCAAAGGAGGCGGGCAATCTCGTTGACCTTGACAGCAACCCGACGAAGCTCATCGAGATAGTGGAGACCGGGAAACAGCTTCTCATGACCAGGGGAGCGCTCACGACCTTCAGCATCGCGAACGATGTGGCGAAGTACTTTGCCATCATTCCTGCCATGTTTGCTGCAAGCCTTCCTGCACTCGATGCCCTGAACATCATGCATCTGTCGTCCCCCCAGAGTGCAGTGCTCTCCGCAATCATCTTCAATGCGCTCATCATCATTGCGCTCATTCCCCTGGCACTCCGGGGAGTGAAGTACCGGCCACTTGGCGCAGCTACGCTCCTGCGGCGGAACCTGCTCATCTTCGGGCTTGGAGGAATCATCGTTCCGTTCATTGGCATCAAGCTCATTGACATGGCAGTGAATGCACTGCATCTCGCCTAGGAGGGCTTCATGAGAAAGCTGTTCCAGCAACTCCTTCCCGCCATCCGCATGACAGCAGTACTTGCAGTCATGATCGGAATCATCTATCCA
>DAIDIX010000236.1 GCA_027451645.1 Candidatus Dormiibacterota bacterium
TGGCAGGACCATTCCTCCCGAATGCCTGAATCGCATCATATGTCCCAAAATTGAGTTATCCACATGGCCCTGAGAGTGGATGCAAAGTCATCCACAGAATCCCCAAGGCAGGCATCCAGGGATATCCACAGATGTGGAAAAAAGCAGTGTAAAATCTCGAAAATTGGGCCGATTTTTGCTTGCATTTTTCCTGGAGTGGTGGGTACACTCATCACACATTGTGTGAGTAGGGGGAAAAACTATGAGCCGAACACGGTCTGAGACATTTCGCACGTGCGCCTACAGTGAATGCTCGAATATTGTGAAGAAGCGTACAGCGAAGTATTGCAGCATTGACTGCTGTGTCTCTGACCCGATGCGCAGGGAGCGCATCCGGAAGCAGGTCCGGAGATCCTCGAAGCGCACGATCCTTCCCATGGCAAAGCAGCTCTCGCTCGATCCGTATCTCAACCGCTTCAATCCGGAGCTCGAGCTCGTGCAAAGCAGCTGCACAGCTCGGGAAGATGTCCCTGCAGGAATGTCACGGCTCGTCGGCTAGGCTCCTCACATCCCGGATAGGGACATCTCTTCAGACGTGGAATATCATTGGTCCATGTTCATGCCAACAAGACTTGCGTGTGCACTGTGACCTTGGCGAGCAGCCCACGTGACAATACAGTGAACGCCTCTTCTCCACGATCATGGACAGCGAGGATAGCTGCTGCCATATTGTGTGCCACTGCTCTTCTTGGAGCTTTGCCACAGGGAGCGACTCCCGTGGCAATTGCACTGGACTGTCCACCTTCCATCTCGATGCTGCCTCAGCATGCACAGTTCTGCATCACTCCGGCAGAGGAGGCTCTTGGCGAGGTGCCACTTCACATGGCTTCCCTTCCTGATGCAGCATTCCTGCATGTGGGCATCTCGTTGACAACACTGCCTGGGCATGTGGCACATGTCACAAGGCTTCAGGCCATCGAGACTGTAAACCGCATGGCTGGCATCAGCCCGCGGAACGCACGTCATGAGGATGCAATCCTTGCTGATGCACACTCACCGATAGGGGAGCCTGCCGTGGGCACACCTGTATGGATTGTCAATCTCGCTTCGGTGAAGGATGCAAATGCTCCAGGATGGACTGACTTCGTTGAAGTCGATGCAGGCACAGGGCAGCCGATGGACGAGTTCATACAGAGTCCCATCCCAGCCTCACCTGCATATCCGTGAACAGGCCCCCAGGACAGCGATATGCACGTGGGAGAGTACCCTGAGGCAGGACACGCTGTTTGACACCACAGTGCGATATTTGCATGATGGAGAGAGTTCGGCAGAACGTACCCAAACACCTGTGATGTCTACCACCCGCCACCTCCTCCTGATACTGCTTACAGCCTCCATTGTGACTGCCTGTGGCACAGTGCAGGAAAAACCACAGGGACATCATGGTGTCCCTGCAGCAACAGCAAGTACAGCTTCCGTGACGCCAACTGGTGGAGAGCCTCTTCAGAAACCCGCCAGTGGCTCCTTCAGCATTCCCAACGTTCCCGCTTCAGTCATTGAGGCAGTGCCTGCACATCTTGCTGCTGTGACCAGCCAGTCGAATCTCATCCCGAAGAGTCTCGCTCTCAAGGATGCGGAACAGAGCCATGTGTACAGCGTCATGGCTGATTCCGACATCACCCTTGCAGGCGCTGCTCTTGTCAGGGCAACATACACGGTTCTTCCGGGTGCTTCCACACCGCAAAGCAGCAGTTCCACTGACTGGCTTTTCATCTTCCATTCAGCATCAGGACAGCTTGGTCCACAGCGTCAGTGTCCCTACGTGGCTGGCAGCTCACCGAATCCCTGTGAGGAAGCCCACTACGCATTCATGGGAGTGAATGCTCAGTCTGGGAAGGTAGACCCCGCTCTCCTGGGTGTGAGCTAGCACAGCTGATCCACCTCCCTGCCAGGGCGTGCTGGCCTCATGACATGCGCTCAGACACAGCTTCCTGGGGGCGGGCAGTGGATGTAGTTCGACCAGCCTGTGAAATACAGGACGAGGACGACAATGAAGGCGATGCCAACGATGACAATGGTGAGGATCTGTTGCTTCCGGATGCGCAAGCTTCTCGGTTCAATTTCATGCATTTGGCATTACAGCTGCAGTTTCAGGTTCCCTCAGCACTGGCACTACTGACCTCGCTGGTGCCGGGAAGTCACTCCTTCTCCTACCTTTCTGCTCAAGGAAGGCTCCCACGAGACGGTACAATTGGTGAAAGGTACTGGCAGGCACACGGCTGGAGAATGTCATGGTTGAAGAAGGGTCATACGAAGCTCTCGAGGCAGGACTTCCTGAGGAGACGCCCGATACTGTGACACTGGACATGCTCCGCCACAGTGCAGCACACCTCATGGCCTCTGCTGTTGTCCGACTGTTCCCAGGAGCCCAGTATGATGTCGGTCCTTCCATCGAGGACGGATTCTTCTACAACTTCCGTCTTCCCGAGGGCGCACATTTCTCCGAGGATGATCTCGTCAGGATAGAGGAGGAGATGCAGAGGCTTGCGAAGGAGAAGCTTCCGTATGCACGGGAGGTGATGGAGCGCGCAGCAGCAAAGTCGCTGTTTGAGGGCCTTCACCAGCCCTTCAAGGTGGATATCATTGACCGTCTCCCAGCTGATGTGAGCAAGGTGACTGTCTACCGGACAGGAGAGTTTGTCGACCTCTGCCGGGGTCCCCACGTGCCTGACTCCGGAATGCTGACGGCAGTGAAGCTCCTCAGGGTTGCAGGAGTGTACTGGCGGGGAGACGAGAAGAACGAGCAGCTCCAGCGCATTTATGGCACTGCATGGCTCTCCCGTGAAGATCTCGATGCATATCTCACACGAGTTGAGGAGGCAAAGAAGCGGGACCACAGGAAGCTTGGTGCAGAGCTTGATCTTTTCAGCATCTCGGAAGAAGTTGGAGGCGGACTCGTTCTCTGGCACCCGAAGGGCGGAGTCGTCCGTCAGGCCATCGAGGACTACTGGCGGTCAACGCACCGGGCT
>DAIDIX010000237.1 GCA_027451645.1 Candidatus Dormiibacterota bacterium
TGTTGAGGGGGTACCAGTGCTGTGTGCAGTCGATCCACATGCGGACATGAGGAGTGCGGAGGCTGTGAAAACGGCAGCAAGCAGGTGAGACTTGCTGAGGCGTGTGGGGGTGTGGGGATGGGGGGTGTGTTGCTGCATCCGTACAGTATTGCAGGACATTCCTGCATGGTGAATGAAATGGTCGGAAGCAGGTGAGATATTCGGGAGGAGTGAGCTGGGACTACGGACTTGCAGTTCTGGCAATGGGACTGTTCCGGCGGATGAGACAGCCCACAGCCACTACGGCAATGAACGCAGCGACAATGCCCGCTCCGAGGACGAAGAAGTTCGTACTCTCCACTGCGTGCCAGATGCTGCCATGCAGATGGAGCGCTGCAGTGATGAGTGCAGCTGCCTCAAGCAGGCCTATGCCGAATGCAATGAGGATGGAAAGGCTCGTGATGGCGATGTTGAGATGGAGTGTGCGTGCATGGGAGGAGGCCACGCTCCGGTATGCCCTGCTCATGAATATGCCGTCAGCAGTGTCGAGAAGGCACATTCCCGCAGTAAACAGGAGGGGAAGTGAAGCGATCGCATACCAGGGGACATTCGACGCAGCTGCACCTGCAGCACTTGCGAGTAGCAGTACTTCAGTAGTCGTGTCGAAGCCGAGGCCGAAGAGGACTCCAATGGGATAGAGGTTCCATGCATGGGAGAGGGAGGAGAAGAGCCGCCGGAAGATTCTGAACATCGGTCCTGATGTCCCGGGAGGTGTGGTATCGCCGAGAACTGCTCGCTTCTTTCGTGCACGCAGGAGGCCACGGAGAACGCCTGCATTCATCGATCCGAGAAGCAGGAGAAATGCAATGGAGATGGAAGTCCCGACAAGGGACCCATGCGAGGAAAAGAGCACAGTGAGTGCAGATGCAGTATGTGCATAGTGGTGTGCAGCAAGTGCAAGGCCTCCCCCTGCCACCAGGACTACGGTTGAGTGGCCAAGGGAGAAGAAGAAGCCTGTTGGCTGTGAGGGACGGTGTGCTGCAATGAGCTGTCGTGTTGCATTGTCGATAGCTGCAAGATGGTCAGCATCGAATGCATGCCGCATGCCAAGTGCATATGCAGTGAGAGCAATGCCGGTCGTGAACAGTGGCATGTGCGCATGGAGGAGTGCATACACTGCAAGGCCCCATCCAACTCCATGGAGAACCACGATGACAGCAAGCATTGCAGGAATCGAGGGTGCTCGGTGCATGCATGTAGCATATCAGTTATTGCGACTTAGTCGCGATAAGCTCGATCCCTGGGGTCCGTATACTGCATGTATGGAACGTTTGCGCCCTGTGGGCTTCTCACCCGCCATCATCCGTGCAGAGCAGCGCATTCGTGAATCCGGGGGACGGCTCACTGCTTCGCGCAGGAGAATCCTTGAAATCCTTGAGCAGCAACGGGAGCATGTGACTGCTGAGGGACTGGTGCAGCTCCTTCAGGGAGGGACTCCCTCCATCCACCGTTCGACGATATACCGGGCACTTGAGGAGTTTGAGCGCTACGGCATTGTTGTCCACACGCATGTGGGACATGGGGCAGTCGAGTACCATCTCGGAACCGAGCCAGGGCATGCGCATGCAGTATGTGAACGATGTGGAACGGTTCTTGATCTCGACGAAGCGAAATTTGAGGATCTTGGTGCAGAGCTGCTTTCATCCTGCGGCTTTCAGCTTCATCCTGGCCATGTTGCTCTTGTGGGACTTTGCGCAGCCTGCGCTGAGGACAATGCATCCCGCACGGAGTGACATCTGGTATCAGGGCAGCAGGGTGGGGATACCGAATATGCAAGGTCACTTGACAGGTTCGTGACCGTCTTCATAACGAGAACACGAATGCGCAGCTTCCCTGTTTCATTGTGTGACAACGTGTATGCAGCGAAGGCATCTTTCGCTATGCTCTCTTGTACAATCGGTTGATAAAACATGTGGTTGACTGTTTTATCTCGTGACGTGAAAGAAGGATGCGAGAGTGCTGTCCAAGCATGACACTTCATATGGGGCTCCTGTACGTGCTGGTCATACTGCCATGACATCGGCACGACAGCGGCTCGGAATCCGCACAGCAGTGCTTGCCTGTGCTGCACTTGCATTCAATGTTGCACTTGCTGTGCAGTCAGCACTTCCCGTATCAGCTGCGTCGACACTCTTTGTTTCCGAGACATTTCTTGGTGCTTCGCTTGTAAATTCGGGGTGGAGTGCACCGCTTGGCCCTTCTGGAGGTGGTCCGAATGTCGTCTGTCTCACTGCCAGCACGTCCGCTGGCCAGACACCTGTTCCAGGATGCTCCAGCAACTACACCGACCCGGTGGGGTCTGGTGCCCTGAGGCTCACTGCAGCCACGGGAGGTCAGGAAGGTGGCGTGGTATATGAGAGCATCCCAAGCTCCACTGGAATCGACATCACATTCAATTCGTATCAGTATGGAAGTACGAGCAAGGCAGACGGCATTGCATTTTTTCTTGCTGCAGTGAATCCAGCAAATCCGCTTCCCGTGACAAATATCGGTCAGCCTGGAGGAGATCTTGGCTACTCATCGAGTGGCGGACTCCCCGGAATGGTTGACGGGTATCTTGGACTTGGTCTCGATGTGTATGGGAACTACACAAACAGCACCTTTGAGGGAAGTGGGTGTACAAGTCCTGGTGCCTGGCTCACAAATGCACTGCAGGCTGAACAGGTGACTGTCCATGGACCAGGGAACGGCACTGTCGGATACTGCATTCTGACAAGCACAGCAGCGACAGATGCTGGTGCTCCAGTTGCACTTCAGGGAAGCACGACAGCCCCAACTTCGGCAACGACACAGGAGACTGAGCGCACGGCAGCAAAGGTCCCAGTTGAGGTCGTCATCAATCCGGGAAGCTCGCCCATCACGACACCGAGCGGACTCACTGTTCCAGCGGGCAACTATGAGATTGCATTCACGCCAATCGGCTCAGCCCAGCAGACACTGTCCGGTCCCAT
>DAIDIX010000238.1 GCA_027451645.1 Candidatus Dormiibacterota bacterium
GAGCTTCCGGGCCGGGATACGGCCATCCCGGACAATGGCATCACTGCGACCATCGGAACGAGCACGACTGCGAGCTGCAATGCTCGATGTGCTTGCAGAGGCAATCGCGAACCGTGGAAGCAGCATTGACGATTACCGCGATGTATGGAATGCAAAGGGGAAGCAGCAGGAGCGGCTTCTCGTCTATGGCCGTGGGGGGCAGCACTGCACTGCATGCAACTCAATCCTCAGGAAGAAAACAGTTGCTGGTCGCGGAACAACATATTGCAGCGTGTGCCAGAGGTAGGAGAGACGAAATGCGGGTAACCCTCGTGACGTATGATGATGCACCCCCGATCGGTGGCCAGGGATCGTTCGTCATTGGGTTGCGGAGTGCTCTCGAAGATCGCGGCATTGACGTGACAACCATTGCTGGACATGGGATGCATGCCATGCAGTACCCGAGACGGAGTGGGCGTGCTCCACTCGACTTTTCGTGGTTCCTCAGGCACCACCGGAAGCGTGTCGAGGAGACGGAGCCGGACTGCATCCATGTCATGGGGGGGCCGGGAGGCGTGCTCTATTGGAGAGGCAGGGGAACATCAACCCCTCTTGTCTACACAGCAACGCATACGTACCGGCAGGCGCATGGCCGTGGATCAGTGAAGAGGCTCCTCGTACCTCTCGAGCGGCGAGCATATCTCAGGGCTGATGCAGTAATGGCAATCTCGAAGACGACAGCAGCAGCAGTGGAGGGGCTGGGCGTTCCCTCGAACCGAATTGCAGTCATTCCTCCAGGGGTTCCCATGCCTCATGGGGAGGGAAAGAGTCCTGCATCCCGGTTCAGGGACAGGACCATCCTCTTCGTCGGTCGCCTTGAGGAGGAGAAAGGGGTGAGGGAAGCCATGGATGTCATGGAGGAGGCAGCCCGGGCCTTTGGTGCAAAGGGTGTCATTGTGGGAAAGGGCTCACTCCGGGATGCGGTTGCACGTAGGGCACAGGCAGGATCTGCACTGACATACTGCGGCTTTGTGACTGATGAGGAGCTCGCCCAGCTGTACGATGAGGCAGCAATCGTGCTCATGCCGTCTGCGTATGAGGGGCTTGGTCTTGTAGGGGTTGAGGGGATGGTGCATGGTGCATGCCTTGTTGCATACGATGTCGATGGAGTACGGGATCTTGGCCCATCGGGATGCACCCTTGTTCCTCCAGGAGACTGGAGAGGACTTCTCCAGGCATGCGGCGATCTTCTCGCTTCAGAAGGGAGCCTTTCGGCTGCGTCTGATGCACAGCGGACATGGGCAAGAAGCACATACAGCTGGAATGCTGCAGCAGAATCCACTGTCGCCATATATGAGGCAGCGATTGCATCTGCACATTCTCGTGCAGAATAGATGAAGGGAACCGCAGTTCGGAGATCGTATGCCAGCTTTTCATGTACATGCACCGTTTGTGCCGACAGGAGATCAGCCAAAGGCGATCTCCGAGCTTGTGGAAGGTGTCCGGAGCGGCATGCGGGAGCAGGTCCTTCTGGGTGTGACTGGCTCTGGAAAAACGTACACGACTGCACACATCATTGAGGAGCTGCAGCGTCCTGCACTCATCCTCTCGCCGAACAAGACGCTTGCTGCCCAGCTGTGGGCAGAGTTCCGGGAGTTCTTCCCTGAGAATGCTGTCGAATACTTTGTCTCCTTTTACGACTACTACCAGCCAGAGGCCTACATACCAAGAACGGACACCTACATCGAAAAGGACTCCGACAGGAATGACGAGATCGAACGTCTGAGAAACAGTACAACACGCTCTCTCCTTACTCGTCGCGATGTCATTGTCGTTGCCTCCGTATCCTGCATCTACGGTATCGGCTCTCCGGAGTACTACCTTGGGGGATCGCTGACATTCACTGTCGGTGAATCAATCCGGAGGGATGTTGCAGTGAGGAAGCTCACCGATCTGCAGTACACGCGGAATGACATCGATTTCTCCCGATCACGGTTTCGCGTGCGAGGAGATGTCCTCGATATCTTTCCTGCCTACGAGGAGATTCCATCGCGGATTGAGTTCTTTGGCGATGTCGTGGACAGGATCACGGACTTTGATCCTGTGACTGGGGAGGTTCTTGCACGGAAGGACACCATCACGGTCTTCCCTGCATCGCACTACATCACGCCTGAGGAACAGATGAAAGAAGCGCTCGTGGATATTGAGCAGGAGCTTCACGACCGTCTGAAGTACTTCAGGGAGCATGGCAAGCTCCTGGAGGCCCAGCGTCTCGAACAGCGCACACTGTTTGACCTCGAGATGATGCGGGAAACCGGTGTCTGTGCAGGAATCGAGAACTACTCCCGTCATCTCACGAGACGAAAGCAGGGAGAGCGGCCGTACTGCCTTCTCGATTTCCTTCCCGAGGATGCACTCATTTTCGTGGACGAGAGTCATGTCGCACTGCCACAGCTTCATGGCATGTACCGTGGAGACCAGGCACGGAAATCCACGCTTGTGGATTTTGGCTTCCGTCTTCCCTCTGCACTCGACAACAGGCCCCTCACATTTGAGGAGTGGGAGGGAATGGTTGGCCAGGTCATCTACACGAGTGCAACCCCTGGTGCATTCGAGCTTGAGCATTCCTCCCTGGTTGTGGAGCAGATCATCAGGCCAACTGGCCTCATTGATCCCCGGCTCGAGGTGAGGCCGACAAAGGGGCAGATCGATGATGTCCTTGCAGAAGTCAGGGCATGCGCGGAACGTGGCGAGCACGCTATCTCCACAGCGACATCGATACCCTTGAGCGGGTCGAGATTCTCCATGATCTTCGCTCTGGTGCATTCGATGTCCTCGTCGGCATCAATCTCCTTCGTGAGGGACTGGATCTTCCAGAGGTGGCGTTCATAGCCATTCTTGATGCGGACAAGGAAGGCTATCTTCGCGGGTACAACTCGCTCATCCAGATCATTGGCCGTGCTGCCCGGAATGTGGAGGGGCAT
>DAIDIX010000239.1 GCA_027451645.1 Candidatus Dormiibacterota bacterium
TCAGTGATGGCACAGTCGAGAAGGTGGGCAGAGCGGGCAATGATCCGTGCAAGTTCCTCAGGGTCGTAGTAGTCGAGGCGCAGCACGATCCCGAAACGGTCACGGAGCGGCCCTCCGAGTGCACCGACACGGGTAGTTGCTCCGATCACAGTGAAGTGCGAGAGATCGAGTCGGAGTGCCTGGGCTCCAGCTCCCTTGCCCGCTACCCAGTCAAATGCGAAGTCCTCCATTGCAGGATACAGTGCCTCTTCGACTGGTCTTGGGAGCCTGTGAATCTCGTCAACGAAGAGAACTTCCTGGTGTTCGAGACCTGTGAGAATCGATGCAAGCATTCCCTGGTGCTCGATTGCTGGACCACTTGTTGTCCTCACACCCACATTGAGCTCATGGGCAATGATCTGTGCAAGGGTTGTCTTTCCGAGCCCTGGAGGCCCATAGAGGAGCACATGGTCAACAGCATCATTCCGCTGTCGTGCTGCATCGATGAGGAGGCCGATCTGTTCCCGGATGGCTGGCTGTCCCACGAAGTCAGCAAGGGTTGCTGGACGCAGGCGTGTTTCCGTCAGTCTGTCTTCATCGCGTTCCTGGGGCATGAGGGTGCTGTTCTGCTCAGTCACGATGTGCTACTCCTGCTCCAAGACGTCTGAGAGCACTGCTGACAAGTTCATTGACGGGAGGATGTGTGCCATCTGTCTCCTTGAGAACAGCATCGATAGCTGCATGGGCTTCCCGTTCATTAAACCCGAGACTTGTGAGTGCGACAACTGCCTGGGCTGATGCATCCGTGGGAAGGGGCTCCAGTGGCACTTCCCCACTCTGGGGTGCAGCAAAGGCAGTCATCTTCTCACGGAGGTCAAGGATGATCCGTTCCGCTGTCTTTTTCCCAATTCCGGGAGTGAGTGCAAGAGCAGCACTGTTCCCGGAGCGGATTGTGGAGGCGAGTGTCTCCCATGACCCTGTGCCAAGCATGGCGAGTGCAGCTTTTGGTCCTACTCGGTCCACAGTGATGAGAAGCTCGAAGAGTTCCTCCTCTCTGGGATGGAGAAAGCCGTAGAGACGAAGGGCATCTGTCGACACCTGGAGCGAGGTGTGGAGTGTTATCTCTGATCCAAGAAGTGCAAGCGAGCTTTGGAGAGCATGCACTGGTGCAAGGACCCGGTACCCCACACCATGGACATCAATGATGAGAGCATCATCTGTGACATTCCGGAGTACGCCTGTGAGCAGTGCAATCATGGCCTGGGGGCCCTTCCGGAAAGGCCCTTTGCCCTTCCGAGTGCTGCCATTCTCGCAAGTGGTGCCCTATGGAGATGGGTGAGTGCAATTGCGCATGCATCGAGAACATCATCTGGTCCAGGAATTGGCTGTGCAGTGCGATGGAGCATGTGCTGCACCATCTGGGCAACCTGCTTTTTGGGTGCATCTCCATACCCTGCTACTGCAAGTTTCACTTCAGGCGGACTGTATTCCTCAACAGGAATGCTGTGCTGGGCACAGGCAAGAAGGAGAACACCACGTGCTTCACTCACATGCATGGCTGTTGTGCGGTTTGTGGCAAAGAAGAGCTTTTCCATTGCAGCAACTTCTGGTGCATGCATTTCAAGCATGGCATGGAACTGCTTCGACAGATCGAGGAGACGTTCTCCGATGGTTGCCTCCGGAGCCGTCTCGATGCAGCATGCATCAATGAGTGCTGCATGGCCGATCGTTCCCTCAATGACTGCTACTCCAAGCCGTCCGTATCCAGGATCAATGCCTACAATGCGCACAGTCAGCTGACCGATTCGAGTACTTCGTCAGGAATCTCGGCATTCGCATATACCTGCTGGACATCATCAAGGTCATCAAGAGCCTCAAGAAACTTCAGTACAGCAGGTGCCTGCTTCTCATCGATGGGGACAGTTGTCGTTGGCACCATGGTAACTTCAGCTTCCTCGACAAGGAACTTCTTCTCCTCAACCTGCTTTCTCGCATCGTCCCACTGCTGGGGATCGAGAGTGATGACAACTGCTCCATCTTCCACAGTGATGTCTCCATCATCTCCAACATTGATCTCGTCAAGAAGTTCAAGTGCACGTTCTTCAGCAATGCCATCTCCTGCAACACGGATGATGCCACTCTGTCTGAACATCCATGCAACACTGTTCGTCTCACCAAGAGAACCTCCTGCCTTGGTGAACAGGCTCCGGATCTGGGCCACTGTACGGTTGCGGTTGTCTGTCATGACATCGATGAGGACAGCAACTCCATGAGGTCCATACCCCTCGTAGCGGTGTTCCTCAAGGTTTGCCCCATCCTTTCCCCCAGTTCCCCGCTGAATTGCACGATCTATATTGTCTGCAGGCATGTTCACTTCGCGGGCCTTCTGGACTGCAAGACGGAGCCGGAAATTCGCATTGGGGTCTCCCCCACCATTCCGTGCTGCAATGGTGATTTCCCGTGCAACCTTCGTGAACATCTGTCCACGCTTTGCATCAACGAGTGCCTTCTTGTGCTTGATCCCAGCCCACTTGCTATGACCTGACATGCGTGTTCCTTTCTTGTGTGGGGTTGCGCCTCAATTGTAGCGATTTCCACATGATGCGAACAGCATGGATCTACGCAGTGATGTCCCGTCCACGGAGCAGAACCACTATGCAGAGGAGAAATCCAGCTGTGTAGACGCCTGACCACAGGAGAGCGACTCCATATTGCATGGCTGTTGTTCCGCCCTGCAGGACTACCATGAGGAGTTCACCAATAAGCCATTTTCCGACATCGGGAAGGAGAAGCGTGATGAGACCCTCAATGACAAGAAGGTAAGCAAGCGCTATGCCAACTGCTGCTGCTGCAGACCGGAGCAGAATGCCAACTGCAGTGCCAAAGATGGTCCAGCCCACAAGGCAGAGGGCAAGGTTTCCAGTGAATGCTGCAAGTGCATGCCACCCAGCAGAGGTTGTCCAGGCTGATGTGGT
>DAIDIX010000240.1 GCA_027451645.1 Candidatus Dormiibacterota bacterium
AATCAGGGAAAGGATTGCATGGCCTGGCAGAAACCCTGCCACCAGGGGAGAGCCAGTGGAATGGACGTCCGACGACATCATATCCCCAGGAGAATGAGCTGGACCTTCCCCGTTCTCCTCGCCATTGCCACCATTGCAGTGTCCTCCTGCAGCACTGCCCAGGTTCACGGGACTGCCGGAACGGCTCCCGTACATCTCCACCTGACAAGTGCGACGATTGCGGCCAATGTGGAGATCGCCTATGCAGATCCGGTGGCGCCAGCAAATGAGAAGCAGCAGCTCTCCGTGTTCCGTACTTCGACAGGAACAGCCGTGCACATCGGTCAGCCGGACACGTATTCAGCAGTGGTCCTTTCCCCAACGGGCCAGTACCTGGCAGCAGCAGTACAGGGAGAGTCGCATGGTGCAATTTCCCGCATCCTGCTGTATGACATGGCCACAGGTTGGGAAACACCAGTCATGGAGCCTGCCTCCATGGATGCGTATGCCCTTGACTGGTCCCCAAACGGGAAGTACCTCGCACTCCTTGGAAGTCATGCGATCATCCTGGGTATGCAGGGAGACCGGGTAACCACAGTCTCCTCGACAGCGACGCCCCCCGGAACGGTCCGGAACGGTGGCATTCTCGTATCGGGAGGCGGGTATCAGTGGTCTGCTGACTCCACAAGCTTCTCCGTACTCATGAATGGATACCTTCTTACTGCCTTCACCGATGGCCGACATAGCAGTGCGACAGCCACTGCTGCCCAGGTACTCTCGCAGGCAGGAGTTGCCCCGCTACCGACTCCCGGGGCCCTTCCCGGGCTCGAGAAGCTGGCTCCTCCCAAGGACACTGTCTGGAGTCGCCTGACTTCCGATGGGAGGGGAATGGTGTACATGACCCGCAACCATGGTTCCCTCAACGGGACAATCCTCGTGCGCTCTTCCGGCAGGTCTGATGCCTTTCAGGCAGCCTTTCCAGTTACCCTGACAAGGAATGGTGCACTTGTCAGTGTTGCCATCACTGCATAAGCTCCCCCCCGGATGGCATGATCCTTGTGGACGCATGCGCCCGTACTGAAGCCGAACACTGCGCAGAAAGTGGGACCCAGGTCCCTAGTCGGAAGCTTCCTGTGCAGCAGGTTCACCATCCGCGGGTACCTGGCTTCTCCTTCGACGGGCAGTCCGCACAATATCCGTCGCAAAGGGAATCCTCTTGACGACAGACCTTGCCTGCTGGATGACTGCACGCCGCATGCGGGATGCCCGGTATCCCACTGGCTTCGACCGCAGTGCTGTCCGGTACGATCCCATGAGGCCAAGAAGGGTCATGCGCTCAAGAACGTCACTAAAGGTGAGTGCATGGAGAGTGTCCTGAACCGTGGCCGTGAAGGTGGCAGCTGTGGCAGCCCAGGACACACCGGGATCATGGGCAGGAGCCTCCCCGGATATCGTGCCTCCCTCCTCAAGGGCATTCCTCACCTCCTGGGCAAGGTCATCGTCATCGATGAACCACCGGACCCCATCCCCGCATCCTGTCCTGGCAGCCACTTCCCGGGACACTGCTGTTGCCCGGGACACGACAGGAGTTCCGTACGAGAGTGCCTTCACCAGGGGAAAGCCAAATCCCTCATAGGTCGAGGGCAGCACGACTGCAGCAGCCGTGAGGTACAGCCGGGCAAGTTCCTCCTCGGCAATCGAGCCAGTCGGTGCGGATCGGACATTCACCCGCTGTGGACCGTCATAGCCCATTGTGTGGATCGTGTACTCCGGAAAGGCATCCGCAAGGCGCTGCACGGTCGGGGTGACCATCTTGTGGGCAAAGGTGTTTCCCGGCACGATAATGACCTTCTCCCGTTTCCTCCCCGCAACACTGGATCTCACCTTTCCGGCCACGGGTTCCGTGACATAGTCCTTGGGGTCACACGAGGGCGGGGCAACATAGTCAGTCCGGCCCTCCCGTGTCCCGAACCGCTTCTGGAAGGTTGTCCGTGCATCCCCGGTGAGGAATCCGATGGAGGAAGCCGTGCGTGCGACAAATTCCCACATGGCATGGAGTTCCTGGTTCAGGAACCGGATGTAGTAGCACTCGTCCGCGATGACATCAAGGAAGTAGTAGCCAACTGCTGCTGCCACATCATTGAGGGAGAGCAGGGCATTCCAGTCGAAGGGCTGGGCAAGGCTGAGCGCATACGGATACGGCTCGGGGATGTCCTCGAAGGAGGAGTACACGGTGTGTCCTGCAAGGAGGCCAGCGAGTCCGTGGAAATCCATTGCCTCACGGCTCATGACGACATCGGTCGAGAAGGATGCTGTCCAGGCTTCTGACGAGAGGAGGGCCCGGAGTACCCCGATCGCGAACTCGAACGTGCCGTTGTAGAACGGCCGGATGTGGCTGCAGTCCACAAGGATGTGGTCATGGGTGCGGGCGAGCCGCGTGGTCTGCGTGATAAGCCGCTCTGCCAGGAAGTACGGAGATCCGAAGTACTCGCCCACAGCCTTGAGGAACTCGGGATACCTCCCGTAGAGGATCTTTCTGTGCCGTGCATCAATCCGGCCCTTCCCGTGCCCGAAGGACTGGGAGCCGGTGTGGGGAGCGAGAGCGTGGTTTGCCATGGCACAGCGGTATCCGAGCCTGTTTGCCCGGAAGATGAGGTCGTTCTCCTCGTTGTAGCCAGGGGAGTAGATCTCGTCAAGAAATCCGGCTGTTGCCAGGACCTGCCACTTCACGAGAAGGCAGAAGCCCGTGAGTGTGAGCACGAGGGTGTACTCGGGCAGTCTTTCCATGAGTTCCGGCATCGCAGCAGTGTCCGCACTGTCGTAGTACTCCATCATGACCTGCCACGGGAGCGTCGCAATGCTCGCATCCGTGGACCTCGGACCGACAAAGCCGATCTTCTCGTCAAGCGCTGCAATGCGTGCCATCTCACGGAGACACCCG
>DAIDIX010000241.1 GCA_027451645.1 Candidatus Dormiibacterota bacterium
GTGTGCTTGTTGTCTGCCATGACAGCAAGCTTGACAGGACAACGAACCTGAGGGGAGAAATACGGAATCTCACATATGACGAGATCCGTACTGCTGATGCAGGGTACCGATTCACCAGGGATGGTGGAAAAACCTTTCCGTATCGGGGAAAGGGAATTGGTGTTCCCCGGCTTGAGGATGTGCTGAGGCGATATCCCAATGCACGGTTCAGCATTGATCCGAAATGTGATGAGGCAGTTGGTCCCCTCATGGATCTTCTTGCGAAGCTCAATGCGTATGACAGGGTTGGGCTCACCTGTGTGCCGATCCGCAGAATTGAGGAGGCCCGGAAGAGGGCACCTGGAAAGATATGCACAGGAATGAGCATGCCGGAAGTGGTCCGGGCCTTTGCAGAATCCCAGGTTGGTGCCATTGCACCCCGTGGTGCCCAGTATGTCCAGGTGCCGCTCTACCGCAAGGGAATCGGGGTTGTGAATGCGAAGTTCATCAGGGCAGCCCATCTGTCAGGACTTCGTGTCCATGTGTGGACCATCAATGACGAGTCGACCATAAACTACCTTCTCGACATCGGCTGTGATGGCATCTTTACAGATCGACCAGAACTTCTCAAGAAGGTCCTCATTGAGCGCGGCATGTGGATTGAGCAGAAGTCCGCAGGACGAAAGGGACGGCTGCTCGGGAACCTCGGTAGCCTGTTCGGACATCGCAAGGGACAGGCGAAGCCTCCTGCAGGGGCTGCCCTCAACTAGCTCCTGTCCTGCTCCGCTGCAGTCTACCCCTGAAGAGTAGCCATCCTGTTACAAGCATGCAATGGACCATGCCATGCGACACTGTTTGCACCAATAATGCGGTATACATGGCTGGTATCCGTCCGCTTCCCAGAATCGCCTGCAGCCTTCTTGTTGCAGGAAGTGCACTGCTTGTGGCTCCACTTCCCGGTGCTGCCCTGACTCCGATTGGAACAAACGGCTACCAGATCACTACGGTTGCGGGCAACGGCACTGCAGGCTACAAGGGTTTCGGCACAGCTGCAACCAGTGCGGAACTGTATGAGCCGTTTGCAGTTGCCACTGATGCTCACGGCAATTTCGTCATTGCAGATCTCCAGAACAGTGCAATCCGGGTGGTTGCAGAACAGTCAGGCACGTTTTATGGACAGGCTATGACAGCAGGCGACATCTATTCGATTGCGGGCACAGGCGTTGCTGGATATTCGGGTGATGGAGGGCCAGCAACTTCAGCTGAACTCAGCTACCCCAAGGGAGTCGCTATCGATGGCCATGGCAATGTCGTGGTTCTCGACTTCAGCAATGAACGAGTTCGTGTCATTGCTGAAGCAGCGGGAACGTTTTATGGGAAAACAATGACTGCAGGCGACATCTACACCATTGCAGGCAACGGTACTGCTGGGTTTACAGGCGATGGTGGAGCTGCAACAGCAGCTGAGCTCCACTATCCCGAAGGAATTGGGATTGATGCGAGTGGGAATGCTGTCATTTCGGATTCTGGAAATCTGAGGGTGCGAATTGTTGCAGGCTCAACAGGAACATTCTATGGTCAGGCAATGACTGAGGGAGATATCTATACCATTGCGGGAAGTGGGAGTAGTGGCTTTTCTGGGGATGGTGGACCAGCGGTTCTGGCAGCTATAGCGCCTGCTGGGCTGGCAATTGATGCGGCAGGCAACATTATCATTGCTGACAATGGCAATGAACGGGTCCGGGTTGTTGCAGTTTCAACAGCCATGTATTATGGCCAGTCAATGACAGCAGGCGACATCTACTCTATTGCAGGTACTGGCACAGCAAGCTATTCCGGCGATGGTGGACCAGCAATATCGGCAACATTCTCGGGATTGTTTGGCGTAGCCATTGACTCGAGTGGCAACGTTATCCTTTGTGATGGAAACAACAACCGGATACGCGCGATTGCAGAGTCGACAAGCACGATGTACACAATCGCCATGACTGCTGGCGATGTGTACACAATCGCAGGAAACGGTACTGGGGGGTATGGAGGAGATGGAGGTGCACCGGTATCGGCTGAACTCAATCTTCCCGTTGGTGTGACCACAAATGACCAGGGCAATGTGATCATTGCAGACTCTTCTAACAACAGGATTCGGGAACTCGTTCCTGTCGAGTACGTGCAGTCGACTGCAGTAATAGGGGCAGGCACACTGTCATTTGCTTCCGCACCGGGAAATGTCGCCTTTGCTCCCGCCACGCTCACTGGAACAGATCAGACTGCAACAGCAACCGAGATTCTCGACATAGGTGACAATACTGGCTCAGGCTCAGGCTGGAATGTGACACTTTCCAACACCACGTTCACGAGCGGTTCGCACACTCTCCTCAACTCCGATTTCACAGCCGCATTGCCAGGTGTGCCATCCTGCGATTCAGGTGTAACATGCACAGCTGCCACCTGGTCGGGAAGCGTTTCCTATCCCTATGCCCTGCCAGGATCGTCTGCAACGAAAATGCTCTCTGCAGCTTCAGCAACTGGACTTGGCAACCAGACAGTCAGCATCATCTGGAGCGAGAAGATCCCAGCAGCCTCCTTCACTGGCACATACAGCTCAACCTGGACCCTGACTCTCGTCTCAGGCCCGTAGTTCGTAGTCACATGACGTGGAGCAGACTTTCACGGCTCACCTCAGGCGACAGTCACCTCGGGGTTGAGATACACATCCTGAATTGCATGGAGAAGCTCAATTCCCTCTGCCATGGGACGCTGGAATGCCTTCCTGCCACTGATGAGTCCCATGCCGCCTGCACGCTTGTTGATCACTGCAGTCCTGACTGCTTCAGCAAGGTCCCCGCTTCCTGTTGAGGCACCACCAGAGTTGATGAGTCCGGAGCGGCCCATGTAGCAGTTTACGACCTGGTATCGTGTGAGATCGATTGGATG
>DAIDIX010000242.1 GCA_027451645.1 Candidatus Dormiibacterota bacterium
GAGCAACTATCAGAGCATGAATCAGAGCAGGAATATCTCTGTATACCGTGGCGGATCATGGTCAACCACCACCTCCCAGACTGGCCTAGAAAGCGTCTCGTGTGTGAGCAGCACCTTCTGTGTTGCAGTGGGCAATGTCTATGCCATCATCTACAACGGCACCTCATGGACATCTCCAAAGCCGGACAGTCCCAGTTTTCTCACATCCGTATCCTGTGTGAGCACAACATTCTGTGCAGCATCGGAATATAACGGAAATGTCGAGGTCTACAACGGCTCCGCCTGGCAAGAGGCGTATGTTCCTGGCTCAAGTGGACTTGCTGCCATTTCATGTGCCTCTTCGAAACTCTGCGTAGCTGTTGGTGGTGGGAGTGCAGTCATGTACAACGGATCATCATGGAGTGCTCCTGCAACAATTGCTCCCGGAACGTCACTTGCTGCTGTTTCCTGCACGACACCTTCATTCTGCATGGCAGTTGGTGGAACGAGTGCAGTGGCATTCAATGGAAAGAAGTGGCTTGCTCCAGCACCTGTGGGCAACTACGGCCTTGCAGCTGTGTCGTGTACAGGAACAACCTTCTGTATTGCATCCGGGGGAAATGGAGAGGCCTTTACCTACAACGGCTCGAGGTGGTCGTATCCGGATCAGATCGATTCCACGTATGCGATTGTTTCCCTGTCATGTCCGGAGGTGGACCGCTGTGCTGCTGCTGATGATGTCGGTCGAGTCCTCACTACAGCAGGGTGGTGACCCCCATGTGCGAAAGCAGTACACCATGGCGAGTGAAGCAGTGATGTGCGGGCAGCGGATGAAGGCTATCGCCAGATGCGTCTCATGATGACCTTCGCAAGCTTGTCAGGATCGTGGTGGGAAGGGGTGTCCTTCGACACAACATCTGCAAGGACATAGTGGATTGGGCGCTGCATGGCCTGCTCCTTGTCGAACAGGACCCGTGTGATGCCTGCATCCACTGCAGCTTCGGGAAGCGGATACGAGAGGTTGCTGTTCACAATGACGTAGTCGATGAGCTCCTCTCCGACATGCTGCTCAATGACCTCAAGATGCTTGCTGACAGTGAATCCAAGTGTCTCTCCAGGCTGGGAAGCAACATTGCAGATATACACCTTGAGGGCTGATGTGGAACGGAGGGTCATGGCCATGCCATCCACAAGGAGGTTGGGAAGGATTGAGGTGTAGAGGGATCCGGGTCCAATGAGGACAATGTCGGCATCAAGGATCGCCTGCTGGGCTTCCGGGTTGATGGGGGGGTCTGGCGGATCAAGGAAGACACGGTCAATCTCTCCAAGACCATGGGGAACGCTCGACTACCCAATGCGGATCTCTCTTCCTGCCTCTGCGCAGAGGAGGATGTCCTGGAGGGTGCTTGGCACAATCTGGCCACGAACAGCAAGGACTCTGCCGGATTCGCGGAGTGCATGCTCGAAGTCGCCTGTAATCTCGGTCATTGCCGTGATGAAGAGATTGCCAAAGGAGTGGCCTCCGAGATCTCCCGTGCCACTGAAACGGTGCTGGAAGAGCTGGGTCATGAGAGGCTCCGTTTCTGCAAGAGCAGTCAGACACTGACGGAAGTCGCCAGGAGGAAGGATGCGGTACTGGGAACGGATTCTTCCACTGGATCCGCCATCGTCTGCAACAGTCACGATGGCAACGATGTTGCCGGTGTACTTCTTGATGCCACGGAGGAGGGAACTCAGGCCTGTGCCACCCCCAATGGTGACAACACGTGGTCCCTTTGAAAGCATCCTGTACGAGTACAGACGGTCGATGATGCCTGCCGCATCTCCTCCACGGGCCCCGATGAGGGGGCCAAGGATGGACTGGCCCAGCTTGTAGAAGCTCAGTAGGAGGAGTCCCACACCGAGCACTGCAAACAGCGAGGCACGTACAAGACGGGGAAGAAACTGGAGAGTGAGTGTCTGGACCCATTCAGGAAACCGGATCGTGCTGTACGCATCCCGCAGGGCATATTCAGCCCCAAGACTCAGCATGAGGATGCTGAAGAAGAGCAGGAGAAGCCAGCGCTTGACATGGATTCCCGGAAGGAACCATGCTGCGATGGCATGTCGACTTCGACCTTGTCGTACACTCATCACGATGGAATGCATTGTCCCACAAATTCAAAAGTCCGCACCAATGCCAGGTGGGGCGAAGGGGGTTCCCAGGTGACGACATATGACAACGGCGAGCACACTTCCCTCCTCACCCAGGCACAGGAAGTAACCAGCATTGCGATGGAGATGATCCGTCGTGCAGGAGCGGAACCGCAGGCCTGGGACCAGGTGACGACGAAGTCTCTTGGAGACTATGTCACCGAACATGATGTTGCGGTCGAGGCACGTATCCGCGAGGAGTTTGCTTCACGTACTCCCCACATACCGCTTCTTGGAGAGGAGTCTGGTGGAGGGAGCCATGACCGGATGTGGGTAGTGGATCCCATTGATGGCACGACGAATTTTGCGAGGAGATATCCCATTGTGGGAGTAAGCATTGCCCTTGTCGAGGAGATGGAGCCCACCATTGGTGTTGTGGGAGCACCATTTCTCGGGCATATGTGGACAGGCATTCGCGGCAAGGGAGCCTTCGACGATGCAGGGCATGCTCTCCATGTTCGGGGAGAGGGAGCAGGAATTGTGGCTGCTCTCGGCTTTCCCTTCCGGAAGAGGGAGCGGATGCAGGAGTTTCTCCCCGTGTTTCATGAGGCGCTCATGGCCTTCGAGGATGTCAGGAGACCTGGAACAGCAAGCCTTGACCTGACCTTTACTGCTGGGGGATCGAATGACGGATATTTCGAGCTCGGTCTTGGGCTCTGGGATATTGCTGCTGGAAGTGTCCTTGTCCGTGAAGCAGGGGG
>DAIDIX010000243.1 GCA_027451645.1 Candidatus Dormiibacterota bacterium
ATGAATGCTGCAATCCGTGACAATCTCGAACGGAAGGTCGATCTCCTTCCCATCGATGCTGCACGGTCCACTGGTGCCATGGCTCTCTTTGGAGAGAAGTACGGTGACATCGTACGGGTTGTTGACTTCGGAGGATGGGCACGTGAACTCTGCGGAGGAACACATGTCCATCTCAGTGGAGACATCGGTGCTGCAATGATCGTGAATGAAAGCAGCATAGGACAGGGTATCCGTCGAATCGAGATGGTGGTAGGTTCTGCATCAGTTGGACGGTGGCAGGAACTACTGAGAACAGCCCACAGTTCATCCCAGATGCTCCGCATCCGCTGGCAGGACCTTCCTGACCGCATTGCACAGCTGCAGGACCATGTGCGGGAACTTGAGAAGCTCACTCAGCAGCTTGAGCGACAGAGGCAGGCTGAGCATGCCTCGGAAAAGCAGGTCATTGAGGAGATCGGAAGCATTCCCTTCTCCTATCTCATGCTCGATGATGAAGTCGAGATGAAGGCACTTGTCCCCATGGTGGATGAGCTCTTCCAGGCTGGTGCAAAGGGAGAGGGGGTAGCACTTGTTGCTGGAGCCACAACCTGCACAGTGAAATGCGGTCCGAAAGCACGTAATGCAGGGTGTGATGCGAAAGTTCTCATGGCCCGAGTCACGAGTGCTGGCAGCGGACGTGGAGGTGGCAAACCCGAGTTTGCGCAGGGGAGCATTGCTGGTGCAGGCACCCACCCTGCGATTCTAGCTGCGCTCCGCCAGGCACTTGAAGCTGCACAGGGAGCAGCTTCCCAATGACACGACGCCCTTCGATACCCTTTCTTGGCAAGCGCCGGGAAACGCACGACCATTTCACAGTTCTCGATATCGGCACCTCGATGGTGAAGGCGCTCATAGTCAAGCGTGAAGGTGAGCAGGGAATTGTCATCGGCTGTGGCAAGGCTGCCCAGAAGCAGAACGACATGCAGGCAGGTGCAGTTGCCAACATCCAGTCAGTCATCGATACCTGCGAGGCAGCCCTCTCGGAAGCAGAGGACATGTGCGAGACGATTCCAAGCCAGGTCATTGTCGGCATTGCAGGAGAGCAGGTCTACGGTGCACTCACCACAGTTGCCTTTCCCCGCCAGCATCCGACAGCACGAATCTCCCAGGCTGAGCTCGCCTCAGCCATCCAGCTGCTTCAGCGCAGATCACTGCGGAATGCAGTGAAGGAGATGTCGACAGCACTCGGTGTCGATGAGATCAATATCAAGCTTGTCCACAGTGTCATTACTGCAATCGACATCGATGGACACCAGGTACACAATCCCGTTGACTTCCAGGGGCAGAAGATCACCATCTCTGTCTTCAACACCTTTGCACCCATCAGCCATATCGGTGCACTGCAGACCATTGCTGATGAACTTGATCTCGATCTCATGGCAACGATAGCTGAACCATATGCCCTTGCCCGAGCATGTGCAACAGAAGCACTCCTCGAGTCTGGAGCCATCTTCATCGACGTTGGTGGTGGCACGACTGACGTTGCACTCGTCAGCGACAGGACAATATCAGGCATGAAAATGTGTGCTCTTGGGGGACGGTCCTTCACGAGACGTCTCATGACTGACATGTCCATGACCTACGACCAGGCAGAGCAGTTCAAGGTTGCCTACTCGCAGTCCGAACTTCCGCTCGAGCAGCGCCGCCATGCACACGATCTCTTCCTGCCTCCAGCAGAAGTGCTTGCTCACAGTGTTGGACTCATCATCGAGGAACTTGCGCCGGAAAGTGATCCTCCTTCCCACATTGCACTTGCAGGTGGTGGTTCCATCCTTCCCGATGTGCTCGAGCAGCTCAAGCTTCTCAACTGGAAGGATGTCATGCCTTCGGAGTACCACCCCATCATCACGCCACTGCACCCCGACTCCGTCCAGGGGATGTTCGACTCGACTGGCACACTTGTAAGTGCACAGGACGTGACACCACTTGCCATCGGGTACTATGCAATGACGATGCACGATCCCGAAAGCGCACCGCTTGGAGCACTCATGCAGCGGGTCTTGCAGACGATGAAGGTATAATGGAGAGTGCATGCCAGAGATATTCACCCTGCAGCAGTCGGATGACCTCTCGAGTATTGTCGAACGCATACGAACCAGTACAGACGATGAAGTCGCTGTACTCATCCCGAAAGACCGTCAGGCGTTCATCAATCCGACAACACTCCGACTTCTCCTGAAGTTCAGCGAAGAAGCACACAAGTCGACACGGATCATCTCAAGTGACCACCGTGTACAGCAGCTTGCACGTGATGCTGGCTTCCATGTGTTCGCAACAATCCAGAAGTTCCACAGCAATGCAGAAGTGGTTGATGGCGAAGACAGTACTGTTGCAACACTTGAGGCATCATCTCCCAAGACAGGAAAGGGAAAGGCCCAGGTTGAGCCACTTGCAGGCGGAGGAGTCCCTCCTGTCCGTGCAGGGAAAATCATGAAGACTGATGCTTCCTGGTTCCGTACGCGAAATGGGCGGATCACAATCGGGGCTGTTGCTGGTGTCATCGTCATTTTCCTTCTCGTCTTTGCATTCCCGTCAGCGACAGTCACGATTACCCTCAATGGAACGAAGCTTCAGGAGCAGACCATCATCCAGGGCTCTCCCACAGGATCGTCAACGGGCCAGAACAACACGATGGAAACGCATGTCCTCAGCGCCTCATCATCCCAGACCTTCCAGGCAACACCGACTGGCACAACAAAGTGCTGCGGCGCCTCAGCCACCGGGTACATTGAGATGTCGACGAATCTCAGTCAGCAGAACTGCACCTCAGGAAACAGCTCATGCTCCGGAGGACTCAACCTTGTCCTGCCGAAAGACCAGCAT
>DAIDIX010000244.1 GCA_027451645.1 Candidatus Dormiibacterota bacterium
GAATGTGGGACGAACGTACCTGATAGTGCACTTCAGTGCTCCGGAATCAGGATATGGTCCAAAGTACTGTGCACCATCATGAACTGCCTTCCGTGTATACACAGGTCGTGGGAAGGCATCAGGGAATGCATGAGCCTCCTTCTGGTCCCTCTCGATTTCTCCATGGGGTACTGGCCGGGGAAGCTTGAGGAACAGGTAGCTCTTGTCATCCTTAAGACGGACATTGAACCGCGGTGCGTACTCCTTGATGAGAAGATTCTCAAGGACAAGTGCTTCGCTTTCATTTGTGCAGGGAACAATATCGAAGGTCACGATCTGCGAAACGAGCTGTGCAATGCGAAGACCATGCTTTGAAGAAGGGGCAAAATACGACCTGAGCCGCTGTCGTGCATTCCGGGCCTTCCCCACATACAGCACCGTATCGGAAGCATCCTTCATGATGTAGACGCCCGGGTGAGTAGGAGCCTGATGGAGCTTTGCACGTAGATCATCGGGGCGCTTCACAAGCGGCTGCTGGATGCGAGTTTCATCCATGGTTCCCTTATCCACGGGAGAGCTGCTCCGGTGAGGCCAGCAATTGCACAAATGCAGTCTCATCCAGTACACGTACGCCAAGCCTTTCCGCCTGGGCAAGCTTGGACCCTGGGGATGTGCCGGCTACAACATAGGTAGTTTTCCTGCTCACCGTTGCAGACGTATGTCCTCCAAGCCTCTGGATTGCAGCCTCAGCATCGTGTCTTGGCATCGAGAGCGTACCTGTAAGGACCCATGTTGTCCCATGCAAGGGACCTTCTCCTGTTCTTCCTGCTGCAACGCGGACTCCATGCGAAAGGATGGCATCAAGAAGCCTCTGGCTCGAATCCTCCTCCAGCCACACTGCTATCGCATTGCCTACCACCTCACCGATGCCATCAATGGCGATCAACTCCTCACGCGTTGCATGCCGGAACTGTTCCAGCGTTCCAAAATGGGAAGCAAGGAGTCCTGCTGTCGTACTTCCAACGTGTCGGATGCCAAGTGCAGTGATGAGAACATCAAGGTCAAGTTCCCGCCGATCTTCAATTGCACGGATCAGCTTGTCAGCAAGTTTCTCCTTCACTCCCGGAATGCTGAGAAGTGCTTCCCTCGTGAGGCCAAAGAGATCTGAAATGTTCGCAAGGAAGCCCTTCACAATGAGCCGCTCGATCATTGCTGGGCCAAATCCCTCGATGTTGAGTGCACTCCTGCTCACAGCATGCTGTAGCCGCTCCCGCTGCTGCGCAGGACAGGCAGAATTGATGCATCTCCACGCCACTTCACCCGCTTCACGTATGACATGGGATCCACACGACGGACATGTATCCGGCATGCTCCACGGAGATGCGTCAGGTGGCCGATCATCCAGGACAACCCGAACAACTTCTGGAATGACATCCCCAGCCTTGTGAATGACAACCCTGTCCCCGATGCGGATATCCTTTCTCCGGATATCATCCTCATTGTGGAGTGTGCATCTCCGGATAGTGGATCCTGCAAGGAGGACAGGCTCCAGCTCAGCAACAGGAGTGAGCGTACCAATGCGGCCAACCTGGACAGTAATGTTCTCAACTCTCGTTGATGCTTCCAGCGGAGGAAACTTGTATGCAATTGCCCAGCGTGGAGAGTGGCTGACTGCACCGAGTTCTTCCTGGAGACGCTTGTCATCCACCTTGATGACAACTCCGTCAGTGTCGTAGTCAAGTTCATGCCGTGCGCTCTGCCACTGATCGAGATACGCGAGAATTCCTGCTCCTTCCTCGACACGTTCCCAATGGGGATTGACACGAAAGCCCATCTCAGCAAGGAGGGGCAGTACAGCTGCCTGCGTGCCCACAGTAGTCACAGGCTCGATGTGGTACATGAACACCTCGAGATTCCGTGACGCAGTAACAGCAGGATCAAGCTGACGAACAGCACCAGCAGCAGCATTGCGGGGATTGGCATAGGGCTGCTTCCCTTCCTCATCGAGCCGCTCATTGATCTGCATGAACGAGGACTTCGGCATGTACACCTCACCACGAACTTCAATGACACCTCGTAGGGAGGAAGGAACATGCTGCAGCACACGAGGGATGGAAGAAATGGTGAGAACGTTCTGCGAGACAAGTTCTCCCACAAGTCCATTTCCACGGGTTGCTGCACGGAGGAACTTTCCATTCTCATACGTCAGAGAGATGGCAAGTCCATCGATCTTCAGCTCGCATACATATCCGCCTATATGCCCCACACGACGCTCAGCCCGCTCAAGAAACGCCTGCACATCCGCTGCGGAAAAGGCATTGTCGAGTGAAAGCATCGGATACTGGTGTGCAACCTTCTCGAACTTCTCGAGAGGAACGAACCCGACGTGCTGTGTAGGCGAGTCCGGAGTTATCAGCTCTGGATGCGCAGCCTCAAGTGCCTCGAGCCGCTGGTACAGGGCATCATATTCTGCATCCGTTATCTCTGGTCGATCTAGCTCGTGATAGAGGTAGAGATGATGCTGCAGTTCCTCCCTGAGAGCTGCAATCTCCTCTTCTACGGTTGCCATGGCACCAACCCCTATTACAGACGCTCGAGACGCGCTTCCTGGGCCATGAAGATCCGGGTCGTATTCGAATCGAACCGGATTGTGAGTTCATCACCACCCCGTGAGGGATCCTTCTGCACGATTGTCCCCACACCATACAGGTGATGGCGCACACGATCTCCCACTACAAATGTACTGGGTGCAACATTCGGAGATTCTCCCCACCTTTCCTGCAGCGGGGCTGAATCCAGCTGTGACTGCTGCCGTACCATGAGGGCCTCGGGAATGTCATCAAGGAAACGTGATGGCTGGCAGCGGTTCGCTTCGCC
>DAIDIX010000245.1 GCA_027451645.1 Candidatus Dormiibacterota bacterium
CTCACGGGCAAGTACCCTCTGCATGGAACCGTTTGTGCATATGACAGACACTCCTGCTTCCTTCATCGTAGCGCGAGTCGGAGCATCCACATGGGAACACACAGCGAGCGTGCGGAGATCCTTTTTCTGCGCCTCGGAAAGCTGCTGGAGAAAGGCGAGCCGGTCATCCACCATGCGGTTGCAGTCGAGGATCACGACACTTCCCTGTCGAAGCCCGGAAAGGTCACTGCAGACATCCACATTGTCCTCAAGATGCTTCACGACTGCACTGACCCTGCTCCTGAAGAGGAGATCGTCACTGACGACCATGAGGGAATGGGAACCTGTCATAGTATCCATGGTGCCAGATCACGGCAATCCGCATACGCATCCATCTCAGGAGGCAGCAAGTCATGCAGGTCACACATGTAGGCGTTGTTGGAGCAGGGCTCATGGGCTCTGGCATTGCAGAAGTCGTTGCACGAAGCGGCTACACCACCCATGTCGTTGAGCTCAACGAGGAGGCACTGGCCCGTGGCGAGAAGCGGGTTGCAAAGTCCCTTGCAACTGCTGTCGAACGCGGAAAGCTCACAGCCGAGCAGCGCACTGCGATCGAAGGACGCATGTCCTTCTCCACGAACCTTGATGATCTCGCACCGTGCACAGTCGTCATCGAGGCGATCATCGAGCAGCTCCCGGAAAAGCGGATGGTGTTCGAGCACCTTGACCGCATCCTTCCTGAAGGGGCACTCCTTGCAACGAACACCTCGTCTCTTCCCATCATTGAGGTTGCTGCTGCAACAAAGCGTCAGGACCGCGTTGTTGGAATACATTTCTTCAACCCAGCTCCTGTCATGAAGCTTGTTGAGCTTGTCCGGAGCATTGCCACAAGCGATGCAACATTCGCGGATGCGAGAAGCTTTGCAGAATCTCTCGGCAAGACTGTCATCGAGGCTCAGGACCGTGCTGGATTTGTCGTCAATCTCCTCCTCATCCCGTTCCTCACCCATGCAGTCCGCATGTATGAGGCTGGCCATGCAACAAAGGAGGATATCGATACTGGCATCAAGTACGGCTGTGGCCATCCGATGGGTCCACTCGAGCTTGCTGACCTCGTCGGACTCGACACAACGCTCTTTGTCTGCGAGACCCTCTATGAGGAATATGGAGAGCCCGAGTACATGCCACCACCTCTCCTCAAGAGAATGGTTGCAGCAGGCTACCTTGGAAGGAAGTCAGGTAGAGGATTCTACGACTACAGCAGCCACTCCTAGCCTCAGTGATGGGAAGGGGCAGAAAGCAGCCATCGCACTACTTTGATCCGGAGCCGACCTCCGAATCAAAACCAACAACAGTGCATGTCGACCTGCCTGATATTCAATTCGATCTCACCGCCGATGCGAGCGTGTTCTCCAACACGCGTCTCGATCCTGGAACACGATTCCTCCTTGAGCGAGCGCCAGTGCCAACTCACGGCAACATCCTCGATCTCGGATGCGGATACGGTGCCATTGCCATCGCCTGCGCACTTCGTTCCCCATCAAGCACAGTACACGCAGTGGATATCAATGCACGTGCACGGGACCTCACACGTGGAAATGCTGCACGGCTTGGCCTCCACAATGTCCATATCCATGATGACCCCAGTACTGTACCTCCACTACTCACTTCGATCTACAGCAATCCACCCATCCGCATTGGCAAGGTTCCGCTCCATGACCTTCTCATGCGGTGGCTCGCACAGCTTGCACCGGATGGTCATGCATATCTTGTCGTCTCCAAGCACCTTGGAGCTGACTCTCTTGCCAGTTTCCTCACTGCTCAGCAGTACCCTGTCAGCCGGCTCGCCTCGCATGCGAGCTACCGTATCCTAGAAATTGCAGCATCACAGAAGGACACCGAATGACTGGCTATCTCACCATCAATGTCAATCCTGTAGCTCTCCATCTCGGAGGTCTCTCCATCCACTGGTACGGGATCATGTATGCCATTGCCTTCTTTGTGGCATTCATCCTCGGAGCACGGCGGCATCTCAGTCGACGGGGAGTCTCGGAACAGTCATCCGAGGAGATGGTCATCATCGTCATCATTGTTGGGCTCATCGGAGCACGGCTCTACTACGACGTGCAGAACAACCCTGTGCACTACCTCACGCATCCGCAGGACATTCTTGCCTTCTGGCAGGGAGGAATGGCATTCTTTGGTGCAATCATCGGTGGATTCATCACACTAGCAGTCCTCGCGTGGCGCCGCCACCTCTCCTTCTGGCTTCTTGCTGATGCAGGTGCCATCTTCGCAGTCATCGGTCAGCCGATTGGGCGCATTGGCAACATCATCAATGGAGACATCCTCGGGACTCGGAGCACCCTCCCCTGGGCAACAGCCTATGTATACCCAACTGGATTTGCTCACTGTGCTGTTCTCCAGCCCGGATTCCAGTGCGGTGTGCCATACCAGCCAGCAGCAGCATACGAGGCAATCGGGACACTTGTCATTCTTGCCATCCTGTTCGCAATGCGGAAGCGCATCCCTGACAGGGCTGGGATCCTTGCCATCACCTACGTTGGGCTGTACTCACTGAGCCAGATTCTCATCTTCTTCCTCCGTGCTTCCGAACCCGTGGTGTTCCTGGGTCTCAAACAGGCACAGTGGTCAGGAATTGTCGGCCTCATTGCTGGCATTCCCCTCCTCGTCTTCCTCTGGAAAAAGAGCCCTGCATGGAGCAGAACTGTCCCCGTAGTGAACCAGGGCAGTGCTCCTCCCCACCACAGTGATCCCTCTGACACCAAGGGCGAACCCTCAAAGTCGAATCCGCCTACTGCGAAGTAGCCGCTCCCATCCCACAGGCTCATTACCCTGTCACGGTTTACGGCTA
>DAIDIX010000246.1 GCA_027451645.1 Candidatus Dormiibacterota bacterium
GCCGGTTGCAGGTCGCAATCTGCCATCGCCACTCCTGTGTACGGATCCTGCACACCACGGAAGAGATTCCCCCTACATCAACAACGCCCGATATTCACAATACTCATCGACTGCCACGGAGGACTTCCAGACAGGCACTGACTGATCTTGGATCCACGTGTACCCAGCTAAGGGCACACGTGGATCCAAGCGTGGATTCCCAAAGCGAAAATTTGACAGCAACCATGACAGCAACGCCCTGGAGATCTGCGAGCTGACGTGGACTATGCAGGCATAGTGACCTTCCGAATCAAACTCAAATGTCCATCCACGTACAGACATGAACGCTGATCGGACGGTCTGTAAAACCGTATATCGATGGTTCGAGTCCACCCCCTGGGACCATCTTTTTGAGATCAGCTGTCCAACGCTGAGCCCTCACTGTCACGGATTTGACAGCAACGGATTTGGGCCACCATGATCGTTGGCGGGCGTGAACGGACTATTGCCTACTCTAGAGTTTCATCTGAACTCCGCACTGCAGTCACAATCCGGGTCTGGACAGGCTCCCAAAGCACCACACCTCATGTGCATCATCTTGCAGGGATGTGCCATATGGTTTCCGCTGATGAAGCATTCTGGAAGTTCTGATTTGAGCCTTTTGACCCTGCTATGCTCATTCTCTGATGGAACAGCAGGACAAGAATCCAATCTCCACGCTTTCAGGTGCATATATACGCCATCTTCATACGTCTCCAGCCAGCCCAAGCGCCTTCTCTTCTGTAGAGCACATACTTCGTGGAGACGACGATGAAGAGATTCTCCGCTTGCTTGATGCTCTCATACAGTCAGCTCGTACCATGAACGCCTTGAGTCTCCTGGGTGCAGGACCAATTGAATCAGTGCTTGATCAAGGAATCTCTCCACTCATCGAGAAAGAGCTACTTGCTCGCGTGAAGTCAGATCCTCGATGGACTTGCGCACTTCAGTCAACGAGAGGAGCGACAGCTGCATGGCTTGTGGGCAATGTCCCGGAGCTGCGTTCCATGGACATCAATGAGAAGGCAATGCAGGCAATGTCTGAAAGTCGCCCCATACAGGTTGAGCACTCCTGACTCTTATTCACCGGCAGCTACACTGCACGCCTCTGCATACTGGACAACCTTGATTGCAGACAGTATGCGAGTGGACCACTTCTACACCAACAGCAGCGTTCCACTGCGACGGGCATTCAAGGTCTCCTAGACATCTAACTTGCTCCAAGACCGCCAGCACGTGCAGGCTTTGCCGTCTTTAGTAGAAATTGCTTTGCAGAACGCCCATCCATCACATTTCTCATCAGGAGCCCAGAAGCCATGCTCATCCTCTTCATGCCCACAAAGTGGACACTCTGTGCCCGAAACAGGCAGCGGGTATCTGTCCATATCGATTTCACTCGGTGTGGATTGCATTGGCTCCAAGTGGGTCCCCCATACGACAGACTGTTGTCGCTACGAACTGCAATTCTATGATTGACCAGTCAAAAAGGTGGCCGCCGCGAGATTGGCGTCTCCGGCGACCAGGCAGATTCCTTAGAGGAGGAACCTACATGGATAAGTCTATCTCGACGTTGCCCCATCGCATAGGCGATGAGTCTGCACTCACTCCCGGCACAAAACTGCTGCTTGATGTACATGAAGCGGCTGCGATGCTCGGTTGTGGAAAGACAACCTTCTACACGCTTCTTTCCCATGGAGAGATTCCGCTCGTCAAGATTGGCCGTTTGACAAAGATTCCTGCTGTATCCCTCAGAGAATATGTCACCAGGAAGCTCGTTGAGCATGAAGCGAGGGTGGCACTGTGAGCGGCCTCTCCCACAAACGTGCAAATGGTGAAGGTAGTATCTGGAAGCGAAAAGATGGCAGATGGTGTGGAAGCATCATCTGGGATGGAAAACGAAAGTACTTTTACGCTGCATCACGCATTGATGTGACCATCAAGCTCAACAGGGCAATATCACAACGGAGTGCTGGCCTAGCTGCTGCAGACAGTGCAACGAGCATCATCAGGTTCTTCCAGCAGTGGATTGACGATATCAAGCCAACTATCCGCTACAGTACATGGTTCAGGTACAAGCGTCTCCTTGAACTCCATGCACTGCCTCACATTGGCAGCATCAGTCTGTCGGATCTCAAGCCGCAGGATCTCCAGCGTCTGTATACGAGATCTCTCGGTGAGGGCATGCATCCGACGAGCGTGCATCACCTTCATACGGTCATCCACAAAATGCTCGACTGTGCTCTGAGATGGGACATCATTGCTCGCAACGTCGCAGACCTTGTTGATGCACCTCGCATCAGAAGACCAGAGATCAAGACTCTGACTGCTAGCGAAGTCAATGCCCTTCTACGAGACACGAAAGATCCACGCCTTCATGCATTCCTTACTCTCGCCATCACGACTGGAATGCGCCAGGGCGAACTTCTTGGACTCCACTGGGCTGACGTTTCACTCCAGAATCGTACGATAGCCATCCGTTCCAATAGAGCACTGACAGCAGATGGCTACCAGCTGGCAGAAGTGAAGACGAAGCATTCTCGGCGACTAGTTCATATCTCGGAAGGTGCAGTGCAGGCATTGTCCAACCACAAGGAACAGCAGAAGCTTGTATCAACACTCATGGGAGAAAACTGGCTGAGCTCAGACCTTGTCTTTACGAACGACCATGGTGGACTGTGGAATCACGTCAACATCCGGCATGCCTTTGATCGTGTTGTACGTGAGACAGGTTTGCCAAGAATTCGCATCCACGACCTTCGACACACGGCTGCAACGCTGCTTCTTGAGCGAGGTGTGCATCCCAAGGTTGTTTCAGAAATGCTCGGGC
>DAIDIX010000247.1 GCA_027451645.1 Candidatus Dormiibacterota bacterium
TCCTTTCTTTCATCGCTCTCCTCCTTCGTTGGTGGGAGAGGACATTCTATTCTGTCTGCTGTTTGGAGGGAACTCTACTCGTCCCTGTTGTACTCAAGGGATGATTTCCGGCATCTTACAGTTCTGCATTAGTGTGACTTCACCATCCTGCTCTGCCTGCAGTTTCAGTGGAACGGAGAAGCTTCCTGCAATGCTGGAGTTATGGTCCACTTGCAAGAGTGAGGGTCCAGGTGGAGGAGTATGAACCCGCATATGCATCTGCAGGAAATTGAGCTGACCACACAACAGAAAATGACTGGTTCGCCAAGCCTGTCCCGGCAGCTGCGCTTATCAGCTTCGTCGCAGAACCGGAAGGAAGTGTGTAGGGGTACGTGCCACCAAAGGTTGCTGCAACGCATGTCACTCCCGAGTCACAGGTGTCCCCCGAGGGCGCACCAGCCGTAAAATCCGATGCAGCAAGTGTCTGTGCCCCATTGGTAAATGGGGTGGCTGAAAGGGAGATATTCCAACCTGAACCGCTCCCCGTATTGTCACCGACATCAAAGGTCTCTGTTGTCGAGGTGGAGAGGTTCACGCCAGTGAGCGTCACTGGGGCGAACGAGAGATTGCCAGGAGGCGTCACAAATGACAGGGTTCCAGGATTCACTGTTGCAGTGACGACTATGCCATATGTCGCATACTCTGCAATATTCTGGAAGACAGCTCCACTGTGGAATCCAACTGCCCTGCAGTAGCCTGTACTGGCACAGGACATGCCGTAGAGAATGTTGTTCTGGGCAGTACTCGAATTTGCAGCAGTATCCGGAGTCCAGCTTCCACCGCCAAATTCCTCGATGAGATTCTGGTTCGTCGAGCTCGCAGTCACATACTGAAATCCCCCAGCAACGCAGAGGTTCGGACTCATGCAGCTTACTGAGTAGAATGCAGCGTTGTTGGCAGACGTGGCAGGATCCTGCAATGTCCATGTTCCCGAGGAGAGGACGAGTGCGAGGGGCTCATCCACACTGTTGACATAGTACCCGGCTGCCATGCACGAGGTGGTTTGCGCGCATGATATGGACAGGAGCTTGTTGTTCTGTGATGTGCTTGTGTTGGGTACTCCAGCAGCAATGCTCCACGTCCCACCTGACAGTGCATCAATGACTGTCTGATCGACAGTACCGTTCGAGTAGTACCCGGCTGCAAAGCAGGAAGTGGCAGAGGGACAGCTCACTGAGGCAAGCTCGTTGTACTGTGTCGAAGACGTACTAATTCCTGCAGTCGTCACTGTCCACGATCCATTCCAGCTGAGGATGAGGGACTGGTTTGTGGTACTTCCGTAGTAGTTTCCCACTGCCACACACTGGGTACTCGAACTGCAGGACACTCCAGCAAGATAATTGTTCTGCGAGGCAGTTCCCTCAGGAGCAGACGAATCTGTTGTCCAGGATGTGCCATTCCACGTTTCCACAAGAGTGGAGTCGTACGAATTCGCTGCAATGTACTGGCCCACTGCCATACAGAACGATGCACTTGCGCAGCTGACGGACTCGAGTTCATTGTTTCCTGTTCCCGGATTTTGCGGGAGGACCTGAGTCCAGGTGGATCCATTCCAGTCTTCGGAATATGTCTGGTCCGAGGTGCCATTGTTGAAGTAGCCAACAGCCATGCAGAATGTGCTGCTCACACAGCTTGTTGAGTAGAGATAGTTGTTCTGCGTTGCACTGGAATTGGTGGTCGTCGTATCGAGTGTCCAGGTGGCTGCAGCTTCAGCTGGACGAGCAGGTATGAACACAAGCATCCCAAGCAGAAGTGCAGTCATCACTGATCGACGCACGCATACGGCCGGTCTCATAGCCGAAATGTAGCATGGAATCTGTTAGATGACCTGATCGAAAACCAAAGCGTCACGCTCCAGTTACGCTGCATATCGCACGTGTCGTGCACAATGGGTGACATGACTGACTTCTTGCCCCTTCCGGAAACCATTGCATCAGCAGAACTCGATCTCATTCCGATTCCCATCAACGTCCTCGAACTCGTCAGGGATAGAAGGAGGGTTGAACTCGCTTCAGCATTCGGCATGCCTGTTGCCGAAACCTGGATGGAGGGTATGGAAGGGCATGCAGCACTCTGGATTCAGCGTAAGCAGGATCCAGCTCTCGATCATACATGGCTGGCACGAGCCATCATTCTCCGCAATATCCAGACTGTCATCGGGCATATGGGATTCCATTTTCCCCCTGATGCACGTGGCATGGTAGAGATCGGCTACACCATCGAACCGGACTACCGCCTGAGGGGATATGCAACTGCTGCTGCCCAAGCACTTGCTGATGCAGCCCATGCTGCAGGGGCAACTGTCCTGAGAGCATCAGTTTCTCCGCAGAACGCTGCATCCCTTGCAGTCATTGCACACCTCGAGCTTGATGAGGTGTCAATGCAGGAGGATGCCAAGGATGGTACTGAGCTCGTGTTCGAAGCTACACTGCCCCTCCGGAAGCACCACAGTGCCTAGTAATGCCGCCCGTGCGCATCATAGCCGTTGCGGTCATAGCCATGACGGTCATACCCGTGTCGGTCATACCCATTGGCATCGAAGCCCCGCGCATCGAAGCCGTTGCGGTCATAGCCTCTGGAATCGTAGCCCCGCTGATCGTAGCCCTGCCAGTTGTATCCGGCCCGGTTGAACCCTGCAGCGTTATATCCATTGCGGTCAAATCCCTGCCGGTCATACCCTGCACGGTTGTATCCCGCACGGTCATATCCTGCCCGATCATAGCCTGCAGCATCATAGCGGTCTGACATCGCACTGAACATATCGCCATCCTCCCATGCAT
>DAIDIX010000248.1 GCA_027451645.1 Candidatus Dormiibacterota bacterium
GTGAAGCGCAATGACTCTCCGATCTCCGCTACGAGCTCACAGGCGATCACGATGCCAATACCCGACAGTTTCCGGAGTGCCATGACTCGCGGGTCAGATCCCCAGTGCTGGCGAATGAGGCTCTCTGTCTGTTCGATCTCCTGATCTACACCGTCAATGAGGCGGAAGTGACTCTCGACAACTGCCTTGATCCCCCTGGGAAACGGAAGCGCCATGATCCAGGTACGGGCACTCCTGGAATTCACATGCGCCCGCTCACTCGCATACCCTGCCTGGACACATATGGCGTGGAGCTTTTCAAAGTGTTTGGTATGCAGATTGACAAGCCAGCGACGATGTCTCATCACCTCACGCATCTCCCTGATCTCTTCTGGTGCCATCCAGCACTCTGGAAGCATGTCTTTGGCTAGAAGAAATGCGAGCCACTGCGCGTCGATCTTGTCAGTCTTTGCCTTTTTGGCCTTGCCACGGAGGGCTTTTACGAGAACGGGATTGGCCATTTTGGGGTGATGTCCAGTAGCATTCAGAACGTCAGCTACCCACGCCCAGCCAGTCGTAGCCTCGAAGGCGACGGCCTCGACCTTCCCTTTCCACTCATCTGCCCACAGACGGAGTGATTCCCTCGTGGCAGCTATTCGTTCCTCCCGAGCAATGACCGCTTCCTTGACCGTATCCCAGACCGCAATATCCAAAGTCCGCTTATGCACGTCGATACCTGCGTAAAGCATGTGGTACCCTCCAGAGCAAATGAGTTGTGTCCCCCGGTTTGTTCCGGGGGACCTTCCTACCGATTATCCGGCTCTCTCATCTCATCCGTAGCACGCCTCCATGACACCGAGGACCCACGTCAAGGCCCACTCCTTCGATCCCCATCACCAGGGGAGGATGGTGAGCGGGACGAGAAGCCGCAGGGTGGAAGTGGGTCACCGGGAAGGGGAATGACCACGTCCTTCCCACTCGGGGAACGGAGGATCGGTGCGTTCCCCGCGGGCACGGCGCACTGCATGGACAGCAGTGCGGAGGTATGGAATCCTCTGAAGGAGAGCGTTTCCGGAGAGCCCCTCCCCTTCCATTGCTGCAGTGGCATGGTGGTACGCACGCTCCAGCAGGTCCGCATAGAGGGCAAGCTCCTGGACCCGGATCTCCCGTGAATTCCCCGGCTCCTTCATGGCAGGTGCCTGGGGATATTCCACCCCGTGCGGTGAGGGCACGTTCCTGCGGGGTGCTGTGGAGTGCGGGTCGTGGGCATCCTCCTGGTCAAGGAAGGCGGCATACCATTCAGCAGCTTCGTTGTGGGGGATGATAGGAACCCCTGCTTCTGACGGAAGGTTGGGGCTGGACTGTGCTCCCTCCACGATGCCGCTGACGGGAACGGAGGAGTTTGCGGGAGATGCGGGAGTGCCTCCGTGGAGTCTGCAGTCCAGGATGAACCGGGGATGTAGGGAGTGTTCCCTTGTAGCCTGCCATGCTTCCTCCAGCACGTCTGGATCGTCTCCAATGACGAGGTCATACGATATGTCCGGATGGGTGAGGTGCCGGGTCCGGGAACCGGCGAGAAGCTGGATACCCTGGTCCTGGCATCGCGAGCGGACACGCTGGAAGAGTGGTGAGGCGGGTTCAATGAGCCTTCCCGTGAGCTCTTCCGGGAGGGCAAGGGTTATGGCGCACCGCGGGTGGAGAAGGGTGAGGAGGCTATCCAGTGCCTGCTCCGCCGGTGTGCCCTCCGGATCTGGAAGGACCGGGACAGCAAGGAATGCGCGGACAGGATACCCCCTGGCACGCCACAGGGCATGGACCAGTGCCCGGGCAAGCGGAAGGGCCTCCGGACGTGCCGGAGGAGGATCGTATGCCAGGAGTTCCTCCTTCCACAGTGAGAAGAACCGCTCCCTGTTCCGTTCAAGAAGGAGATGGCGCCTTGCAGTCGTGGTGCTCTTCGACTCCTCATGGGTGACTGTGGACTGTGGCTCATAGACAATCCGGTACCCGTGTGTCCTGAGGCGCAGCGCAAGGTCAGCATCCTCGTAGTAGGCAGGGTAGTAGGCATCACTCATGCCCCCCACGTCCATGAGGGCAGACCTCCGCACAAGAAGGGAGCAGGCGGAGCAGTAGTCCACCTCCCGCCGGTAGTCATAGGTGAGGCTTGTGCCTGGCAGTCCCCGTCCAATGGGTATCGTGGCCCCATCCTGCCAGAGGGACATTCCGGCCTCCTGGATACGGCCATCCGGGAAAAGGAGCCTGCTTCCCACAGCAGCAATTGCCGGGTCAGTGGCAATCGTGGCCAGGAGCTTTTCGACCCAGTCCGGGTGGACAGTGACATCATCGTTGAGGAACAGGAAGAACTCGCCCCGGGACACGGAGAGGGCAAGCATGTGCCCGCCAGCAAACCCTCGGTTGACCGGGGAACGCAGGATGCGGATGGCAGGAAACTCCTCCTGCAGGGCATCAAGCGCACTGGACGGCGTGCCGTTTCCCGTGACGATGATCTCGGTGCCAGCGGGAAGGGATGCGTTCCCAATGGAGGAGAGGCATCCCCGCAGGCGTGTCGTGTCATCCATGACCAGGATGGAGATCGTGAGTGATGGTGAACGTAGGGGGCTTGGGACAGTCATCGGGAGGGAAGAACTGGATGTCGTACGTTCTCCAGTATGCACGACCTGCAGTGCCGGACTTCCTGTTCAGGAGCAGTCAGGAGAGTTCACTGCCACGGGATGGAGTGTCCCCGAACGTGTGGGACACTTCCCGCTCGACATACACCGCACGGACCATCCGAGCCGT
>DAIDIX010000249.1 GCA_027451645.1 Candidatus Dormiibacterota bacterium
CTCTCATTGAGACAGGCCGTCATGAGGAGCGGCATCCCATCGTGCCAGCCCGTGGCAGACCACCAAGGGTGCATCTCTGGCATATCGGGTGCCAGATGAATGATGCGGACCGGGAGATGATTGCAGAGCGGCTCCGCGAGATTGGCTGTGTTCCTGAATGCACGCTGGAGGATGCAGATCTTGTCATCCTCATCACCTGCACTGTGAGGCAGAATGCTGAGCAGAAGGTATATGGGAAATTCCGTGAACTCAGTCCCTGGAAACGGGAACGGCCAGGGAGAGCCATTGCCATGACAGGATGCATGGCAGTCGAGCATGGGGAGAATCTGCTCCGCCAGCTTCCTGATCTCGACTACGTGTTTGATGTCCGGGATGCTGACGGATTTTTCGATCGTCTCCAGCAGGCGTATGAAGTAGATCTTGATGGTCCACTCCCAACTCCTCCCTCAGACAGGATTGCAGCGTATGTCTCTGTCATGGGAGGCTGCAATGAGATGTGCACGTACTGCATCGTCCCGTTTGTCCGTGGTCGTGAGTCGAGCAGACCCATTGACGACATTGTCGGGCAGGTACGGAGGCTTGTCGATTCCGGTGTACGGGAAGTGACGCTCCTTGGCCAGAATGTGAATTCGTATGTCGATCCTGGTGATGGCAGGCGGCTCTGGCACCTTCTCGAGGAAGTCGACAGCATTCCCGGCCTTGCCCGGCTCCGGTTCCTCACATCCCACCCGAGAAATGCCACGCGGGAACTCTTTGCAGCAATGCGGGATCTTCCCACAGTGTGCGAGGCACTCCATCTTCCTGTGCAGGCAGGAGATGATGCGCTCCTGAGACGGATGCGCCGGGTGTATACCGTTGCGGAGTACAAGGAGCGGATCGCAGAAGCACGGGAGATGATTCCCGGTCTTGCACTCAGCACTGACATCATTGTGGGCTTTTCAGGGGAAACGCTGGAGGAGTTTGAGGGAACACGGTCTCTCCTCCTCGATATGGCATTCGATGTTGTCCATCTCCAGGCGTATTCCGTTCGTCCAGGTACTGCTGCTGCACGTCGCCCTGATGACATACCAGTTGCAGAGAAAAAGCGCCGTCTCAATGAACTCCTTGCCCTGCAGAAGGATATTGCAGGAAGGAGCAATGCACGACTTCTCGGTGAGAAGGTGGAAGTGCTTCTTGAGGGACAGGGTGAGGATGGCCGCATGTATGGAAGATCGCGTCAGAACCGGATGGTGTGGTGCGATGGGACAGCAGCAGCTGCAGTTGGGGACATCGTTACAGGCGTAGTGACAGGAACATCTGCATGGCAGCTTGAGGCACATGTCGGGGAGCCTGTTCCAGCATGACACGGCACCAGATGGACCATGCTCCCCACAGGGTGCAGGATGGGAAGGGCAGTGAAACCCGAGATGGTGATGGCGCTCCCGCAGGACCAACTGGCAAGGATACCCCGATTGTCCGTGAGTACCGTGACATCCGCAGCGAGTATCCCGATGCCATGATTTTCGTCCGGCTCGGAGACTTCTTCGAACTGTTCGAGCATGATGCAGTCGAAGGGTCAAGACTTCTTGGCCTGACACTCACCAAGCGTGCCTTTGGTCAGGCAGGAACAGTTCCGATGTGTGGAGTGCCCTTCCACAGTGTCACTGGTCATCTCAGGAAGCTCCTTGACTGCGGGAAGACCATTGTGCTCTGGGACCAGGTTGGCCAGGTAGTGCCAGGGAAGCTTGTTGAACGCAGGGTCACTCGGGTGCTCAGTCCCGGAATGGTCATCGAGGGGGAGTTCCTTGCACCAGAAGAGACTGCATACTGTGCATGCCTCGTGGCAGATGGCGAGGATGTTGCATGCACAGTGTTTGATGCAAGCACGGGCGATGTCCGTGCCTTCCATGCACGTGGGGGAATGCGTGGTGGAGAGCTCCGTGAGGGACTGGCACGGTATCGTGTACAGGAGATCGTCATGCCACAGGATGCAGAGCTTCCCGATTCGCTCTGTCCTGGCATACCCCGTCACACTCTTCCATCCCAGTACTTCGACACAAAGCTTGCGCAGACACGACTCCATCGCGTGCTTGGTGTCGGTTCCCTTGCTGCATATGAGCTTGAGGACGACACCTCCCTTGTACGTGCTCTTGGAGGTCTTTTCGCCTATGCGGAACGGGCACAGCTTGCACTTGAGGGATTCGTCCATCTCCATATCGAGAGGACAGCAACCACGATGCGCCTTGATGCCCATACGAGGAGAAATCTTGAGCTGGATCAGCCAATAGGCAGTCATGGACCGTCCGTCATTCGCCTGCTTGATGTCACTGTGACAGCTGGCGGTGCCAGACTCCTCCGCTCATGGATCCATGAGCCGCTTCTCGAGCGGGAGACTATCCTTGCTCGGCAGGAGCTCGTTGCATTCCTTGCAGAGCATGACCGGGACAGGTCGGAACTCCGATCCGCACTCCGCACAGTGAGGGACATTGCACGCCTTGTTGGCCGGTGCCAGCAGAGGAGTGCAACACCGAAGGATCTCAGGGCACTTGCTGATACCCTCATGGCCCTTCCTGCAGTGCTTGGCATACTCGATGCACTTGGCACTGTTCCCACGTCACTCCGACTTCTGCGGGACCAGTGTGTCCCCCCCCTTGAACTGGCATCGCTCCTTGACCAGACACTCGTTGCAGATCCACCACTGTTTGCCCGTGATGGAGGATCCATACGGAGTGGAGTCGATGGAGCACTTGATGAGCTCCATCTTTCCTCC
>DAIDIX010000250.1 GCA_027451645.1 Candidatus Dormiibacterota bacterium
GCTCAGGGTCCGAAGGAGCGACATTCACATGGAGACTCCCGTCACCCGCATGGCCGTACAGCACGACCTTTGCTCCTTCATCTGCACCATGGACTCTCTCCTCCATGCCCTCAACTACCTGGGCATACGAGGAAAGCGGCACTGCAGTATCGAGCTTCAGGGGTGAGCCGAGCCTTCCAACAATCTCCGGGTGCCGCTCCCTCAGTTCCCAGAGGGCTGATGCTGATGCGGAATCCGTCGCTACAGCAGCCGGAGATTCCGGCACAGTACGTTCGAGAATTGCGGCAAGGGCTGCAAGTCCACGATCCACATCCTCGGTTCCAAGTTCAAGAAGAAGGAGATACGGAGAACGCTCCGGAAACGGACGCCTGGTCCCAAAAAGCGTGCATGCAAGTTCAACCCCCTCCTCGCGCATGAGCTCCGCTGCAGAGAGGACCACATTCTGCTGAAGCCTGGCCTCGGCAATGATCCCTCCAAGTGCTGCAGCACTGCTGCACCCGATGATGGCCGTGACTGTTGCACTGTCCGGAACACCAGCTGCCAGTCTCACTCCTGTGATGATGCCGAGAGTTCCCTCTGAACCACAGAGGACAGATGGCAGGTCGTATCCAGCCGTATCCTTCCGGAGTCCTTCCAGCCTGTCTACTGCAGTTCCATCAGGGAGTACTGCCCGAACTCCAAGGAGCTGACGTCGGACATGGCCATACCGGATGACCCGGAGACCCCCAGCATTCGTTGCAACCACTCCTCCAAGCGTTGCAGAGTCACGGGAAGCAAGATCGACCTGCAGCCCGAGTCCTCGTGATGCAAGGAGACTGTCGGCTTCATGGACAGTCCACCCCGCATCAGCAACAATCGCTCCCCCGCTCATGTCCACTTCCATGTGTGTCCGGAGACTGCGGAGAGAGAGGACAACTTCTCCACCTCGTGGAATGCCGCCACCCACAAGACCGGTATTCCCTCCCTGCGGAATGATGGGAATGGCATTCCGGCTGCAGACTGCAACAGCACATGCCACCTCGTCATGGGATTCCGGCAGCACTGCACAGGCTGCATGTCCAAAACTCCGTCCGAGCCAGTCCGTTTCGAACTGGGTCAGCCGTTCCCGATCTGCTACGACCTTCCTGCTCCCCAGCTCATGGATGAGATCGGAGACTGCACCATTCGTAGACATTGGACTCACACGTTGAAGCGGAAGTGGGCAACATCACCATCGTGCATGATGTAATCCTTCCCTTCAAGACGCTGTTTTCCGCGTTCACGGACAGTGACATATGAGCCTGCATCGATGAGATCATCACACGGCACGATCTCTGCCCTGATGAACCCCTTGGCAAAATCCGTGTGGATGGTCCCTGCTGCATCGATAGCAGTTGCTCCTCTCGGGAGGGTCCATGCTCGAACCTCCTTCTCCCCTGCAGTGAAGAAGGTCTGGAGCCGGAGAAGCTCATACGCTTCCCGGATGAGCCTGTTGAGGCCAGGTTCTTTCATGCCCTGTGACTCGAGAAACGGCTGCCTGTCTTCCACATCAAGCTCAGCAAGCTCTGACTCGAAGCGTGCTGCAATCGAAAGACATGCAGCTCCATGCATCCTCACAGCTTCACGCAGCTCATCAGAAGGAGAGCCCAGATGGGAATCATCCATGTTGGCGACAACAAGCATCGGCTTGTCACTGAGGAGGTAGAGATCGTGGATCCATTCGCGTTCCTCCTCACGAAGTGTGAGCGTGCGGACAGGCTTTCCCTCATTGAGGTGTGCCTCAACACGGGCAAGAACAGCCCGCTCCTCCTCCGCCTTTTCCTTCTGGAGCCGGGCAGTGCGGTCGACCTTCTCCTTCCTCTTCTGCACACTCCCAAGGTCTGCAAGGATGAGCTCGAGATCGATGATGTCGATATCACGCACAGGATCGACAGATCCCTCGACATGGACAACGTCGGTATCCGCAAAAGCTCGAACGACAAGGAGGATGGCATCGCACTCGCGGATATGCCCAAGGAACTGGTTGCCAAGACCTGAACCAGTACTTGCTCCCTTCACGAGACCTGCAATGTCCGTGAAGGTGACAGTTGCAGGAATGACTTTCGGTGGCTGGAACAGTGCTGCCAGGGCATCAAGTCGTGGGTCAGGGACAGGCACGATTCCCGTATTTGGCTCAATCGTGGTAAAGGGATAGTTCCCAACTTCTGCACCTGCAGACGTGAGGGCATTGAAAAGGGTTGACTTCCCTGCATTGGGAAGTCCGACGATGCCACAGGAGACACTGCTCATTGTTCAATACTAAAGCCTGAGCCATGGATCACTGCGAGGAGCCCTTCGTGACGACTGCCAGCACCACAACGACATCCTCTGCTCCCTCTGCACCGTGGGGACTGTGGGTCCTTGGTGCCCTTGCTGTCGTCATCGGTCATGCACTCTCCATGTCCACCATCAATGCACCGCTTTCCGACATGGAGGCAGGTCTCGGATACGGAGCATGGCACCTCATGCATGGCGGACCAATCCTTCTCCATTCTGCCGGGGGAAGTGTTCCTCTCGGACTCTTCCCTGAACTGCTCGGTTCAGCACTTGCAGGGTTCCACGAGCCCTCTGCCCTTGCCATCCGTGCCATCTCCCTTGGTGCACTCCTTGTGCTTCTTGTTGCCATAGGCTCCCTTACCCAGTCGATAACAGGCTCATCCCGCCTCTCCATCCTCATGGTGATTCTCATGGGAATTGAGC
>DAIDIX010000251.1 GCA_027451645.1 Candidatus Dormiibacterota bacterium
GTCGTATCAGAGATGACTGCAACATCGCATGTCAGCTCGTCTTTCAATGCCTCAACTGCTTCATGGAAATGCGGAGATCCAATCTCCTCCTCCCCCTCGAGAAGATAGATGAGGTTCACTGGGCATCCACCAGTTGCATTCAGCGTCTGAAGGGCAGAGAGATGTGCCCAGATCTGGCCCTTGTCATCCACTGCTCCACGTGCATACAGTGCACCATTTCGCACAGTCGGTTCAAACGGTGGTGATGTCCATTCATCAACCGGATCCTCCGGCTGGACATCGTAATGGCCATATATGAGAACTGTAGGCACTGAAGCATCATTCCCAAAGCGGGCATATACGGCAGGATGTCCTGAGGTCGCAACGAGCTTTCCCTCTACGCACCCCCGTGCACGGAGTGCATCGAGTACAAACTGTGCCCCGTTCCGCACATCCTCGCGGTGGGCATTCTGGGACGAGATGGTGGGAATGGCACACCAGTCCGAAAGTTCAGAGAACATGGTGCCATGATGCGCATGCACATACGCATCGATCCCCTCATTCCACGAGTGTTCCTGCAGTGTTCGGGACGAATCCTTGTCCTGTCCTTCAGCTCTTGTCACATGCTGGCCCTCATGTCGTGCTCTGGCACTGTAGGAGAGCATATCGGTTTTATGCTCCAATCTGCCTGAAGCATGCAATACTACACATAGTGTCAATCCGTCCCACCATGAATCCAAGCCATGGACTGATACGAAGGAGTGTTCCGATGACTGCAACACACGCCCCCGCAACTCCTCAGACAGCACTTCCAGAACTCAATCTTGTAGGTCGTGCTGTTGCACCGGAACGACGGTCCCAGGTTTCTGAAGCCAGCTACGCACCTGAAGCTCCCTTCTCGCTTGCACCGCTTGTCCGGGCACAGCAGGAGGAGATTGCAAATCTATACCAGCTCATTGGCTCACTGAGACACGAGATAGCGATTCTCGGAACAACACTCCGCGAATCGCAGCACCAGTCCCATGAGCGTGAGACAGACCTCATCCGCATTCTCCATCGGTATGTTCTTCGCGAACAGCAGTAGGAATGCATGACGTGTGCATCCTGCTTCAGTTTCTTGCAGTGCACACACATTCCTTCGCTCGAAGCAGCACTTCCGCAGAGATCACCTAGTACACAGACATCCTTGAATGCCAAGTGATATCCGTACCGGTCAAGAGAATTGGCCATCTGTGTCAAAGGGCACGTCATGGACGTCCGGCACTCGAGCCTATAGGACAGATTGTGGCCTTGGGGAGACTGCCCTGCCTCACTGGTAACTAGTCAGGCATGCATCCTGGATCGCACTCAGACACCACCACGCTGATGGGCATCTCCATCACTGTGAACACCTCGTGCCGGGGAAGTAGACATCGCGATTGCTGCAGACAGGTTCCACGACTCTGCAGCACGGGAGTCACTCTATTGAAGTGCCTGGATTCAGGGGATACCTTGCATCTAGCTGACGATTCCCCCGCTGCTGAGAACGCTGGATTGAACGTATGCTGCGTGTCCGATACGGGAGATCAATTCGCCACTGGCGCTTCCGTTTCGGTTGAGGCTGCGACGGATCCATTGCTGGAGGAAACTTGGAGGGACGGTCAATCCATCTGAGCATCAGGGTACCGTCAGCAGTGATTTCGTACCTGCGCCACCGCTGACGATTGGCACCGGCCTCACTCGTGAGGATGACCTGTGGTGTGCGACAGGACAGCTCCCGATACATCGCAGTGGCTGCTGTACTGAAGAGTGCCTCGATATTGTAGCTGTTGCGAGTCTCGTGATTGAAATCCGCTGCGACTGTCGCTGCACATTCACGTGCCCACACCTCTGGAGATGGTACAGACCCCCTCTCATTAAGGTAGCTGATCAATTCGCTCGTCACACGGGTGCAGGCAGAAAGCAGGACTGCTGTCTGCATGTCATTGAGTCGCTTGCGGCCCATCGATACCCGCACATACCGATCGGGATCTGCGACTACATTCCATGCAAATGATCGAGTGAGCAGATTTGCGAACCCGTTGGCATGACGCCTCCACGCCCTCACAGCCTCTCTTTCCAGTCGCCTCTCTGGGCTATCCGGAGCAGTGTTGAGGACAGCTGGAGGCACTGTACCAGGAGGAAGCAAGTGTATTTCGTTAGGAGTATTTTGGTCAGCAGTCACGATAGAACACATCGTATACAATCGGCCCGAGTCAATGCGTGGCATGCTGAGGTGGAGTTCCCGGTTCAACGAAACGTGTTGCAGGATCTTTTGGACTTGCCATTTTCCTGGTGAACGCATCAGCACGCTAGTTGCCCGGATGGCAGATGCGTACGACCAAAGCAGTCTGTGGCTCGCCAAGCTTCAGAAGTCTACATAGTGGACGTCAAGCAGTGGCGGAGCGAGAGGGATTCGAACCCTCGATACGAGTTGCCCCGTATACCGCATTTCCAGTGCGGCGCCCTCGACCAGACTAGGCGATCGCTCCGCAGTTGATTGTACCGTACGCATGCCGTGCCGCTACGCACACAGTGGCCACGTCCACTGTGTAGGATGGAATTCATGGGATCACATCTTTCCTTCATCACCCTTGCAGTTGCAGATCTCAGCCGCGCAGTGGAGTTCTACAGGGACGTTCTCCACTTCCCAACATCGGGCATCGTTGGCTCGGAGTTCCATGACCCTCTTTCCCAAGCTGATGGCACTATTGTCTTCC
>DAIDIX010000252.1 GCA_027451645.1 Candidatus Dormiibacterota bacterium
GGAATAATCAATTGTTGTTGGTTTGCTCCCGAAATAGTAAGGCCAGCAGTTGTGCTTAATGAAATACCACCGAGAACTCCATTGTCCGTCTCGTGTCCGTCCAGTGCCGTAGGATGAATAGCATGGTACATGCCACCACGAAGCGAATGTCTGAACAGGAACGAGAACGTCTCCGGAAGCTTGTCATTGAGCGGGGAGGCGACCGATTTACACTAGCAGTACTAAGCTATGCCCTTTCCCGTAAAGATCTCGAGGAGAAGCTTAGGAAACTTGCACTCCGAACACCTGCCGAGCAGGGCCAGCAGCAAAGAGTCATTGTCGTGAAAGATGGTGGGCCAGCTGATTCAGACCAGGTGATCGACAGCGGCGATGGCAAGACTGCATATGTCGTTCGACGTGGCGCCCGAAAGCTCGGCCTTGAGGGGATGGTCCTGGGGAACGCGTGGACACCAGATGCTTCAGTGCCTCAGTCTGGCAGTACACCTTCGCATGGAATGTCTGGAGATGGAAAGGCACCGGCATCCAGAATGACTACAGCACTTACTGAACCCCCAGCGAACATCCAGCTAGGGAGCCTACTTGCATCAGATCATGACCTCCTGCATGACCTCTTCGATGAAGAGGCGAAGCGACGCTTCCATGAGCTTGCAGACAGCAGCAATGGACATCAGGCTGCAGAAGTTCCCTCACTGAAGGGCAAGCGCACATTCCGTGAAGTGCAGCTCCGAACAAACAATGCAGTTGCAGACCCGAAGCATGAACGTGGTGGACTCACCCTTTAAGGTGTTGATGAACTCCCATCCCCTATGGCACTGCTGCCACTTCAGGCGTAGGCTGAAGGCATGGCACTCACACCGGCTGTAGGCAAAGTACTCATTGCACTGGGCGTGATCCTCGTGCTCATCGGTATTGCAGTCACCTTCGGGAAGAAGCTCCCACTCTTCCACCTGCCCGGAGATATCGCCATCTCAAGTGGAAATTCTTCCTTCTACTTTCCCATAGTCAGCTGCATTGTGCTGAGCATCATTCTGACTGCCGTTGTCCAGATCATTTCGTTGATGTCACGGAAGTAGTACCAACGAGTATCAGAGTGCTGGCGTCTCGTGATATTCACCAAACACGTCCTTCAGAGCCTGAATTATCTCGCCTTCCGTGACCCGAACACGGACACACTGCATGATTGCTGGCATTGTGTTGTCTGAGCCTTGCGCAACGGCCTTCAGTGCTGCGAGAGTATGTGCAACAGCAGTATTGTCCCGTTGGGCCCGCATCGCTGCAAGCCGCTTCACCTGGGTTGCCTCGATTCCCTCATCGATGACAAGGATCTGTGGTGGAGTCATGTCGACAGAGGTATCGAATGCATTGACTCCAACAACAATGCGTTCCCCATCCTCAAGCTGCTGCTGGTAGCGGAAGGCAGCATCCGCAATCTCCCGCTGTGGATATCCCTCTTCAATTGCATGTACCATGCCACCGCGGTCATCGATTGCAGACAGATACCGGTTGATCTCATCTTCCATGGCATCTGTAAGTGATTCAATGAAATACGATCCAGCCAGAGGATCAACAACTGCAGCTGTACCTGTCTCAAATGCAAGGATCTGTTGCGTACGCAGAGCGATCTCCGCTGCCTTGGCTGTGGGAAGGGCGAGAACTTCGTCCATGGAGTTTGTATGAAGTGACTGTGTTCCTCCCAGGACTGCTGCAAGTGCCTCAATTGCAGTCCTCGTGATGTTGTTCTCGGGCTGCTGTGCAGTCAGTGAGCAGCCGGCAGTCTGCGTATGGAACTTCAGTTTCAGGGACCGCTCGTCCTTGGCATGGTACCGCTCACGCATGACACGAGCCCAGATGCGTCTGCTTGCCCTGTACTTCGCAATCTCCTCAAAGAAGTCGATGTGGGAATTGAAGAAGAACGAGAGCCTCGGTGCAAAGTCATCCACATCGAGGCCACGCTTCACAGCATCTTCCACATATGCAAAGCCATCTGCGAGAGTGAATGCTGCTTCCTGGGCTGCAGTACTACCTGCCTCACGGATGTGATAGCCGCTGATCGAAATAGGGTGCCATTTCGGAACATTCCGCATGCAGAATTCGACCACATCTGTCACAAGACGCATTGATGGCTCAATCGGGAAAATGAATTCCTTCTGGGCTATGTATTCCTTGAGGATGTCGTTCTGGAGCGTGCCCCCGAGCACAGAAATGGGAACACCCTGCTCCTCAGCAGTGCAAAGATACTGTGCAAAAAGAATGGGTGCCGGGGAGTTGATTGTCATCGATGTCGTCACGGACCTGAGATCGATGCCCTTGAAGAGCACAAGCATGTCCTCAATCGAGTCAATTGCCACTCCGCAGCGTCCAACCTCACCACGCGAAGCAGATTCATCACTGTCCAGGCCCATCAGGGTGGGCATGTCAAAGGCGACAGACAAGCCAGTCTGGCCCTGGCCAAGCAGGAAGTGATACCTCTCGTTCGTTTCCTCAGCTGTCCCAAAACCTGAGAACTGCCGCATTGTCCACAGCTTGTCGTGGTACATGGAGGCATGGATGCCACGCGTGTATGGAAAGGATCCTGGAGCAGGTTCCTCATCCTTGCCTGTTCTGTCTGCCGAAGAATAGCAGGAATGGAGAGGAATGCCCCCAAGAGTCTCATGAAACTCCGCGTATGTCTCTGCTGGCTTTCCCTG
>DAIDIX010000253.1 GCA_027451645.1 Candidatus Dormiibacterota bacterium
ATCCTGAAACGGTTCCACCATGCACCACGGAAGGGCTACGGCCAGCACTACCTCATTGCGAGTGAGGTCATAGACAGCATCTGCACTGCATGCGAGGGTGCACGGGGCATGCCCATTGTCGAGATTGGACCAGGAGCCGGAACCCTCACGACTGCCCTTGCAGCACGAGGAATGACTGTCATTGCCATCGAGGCTGACAGGAGCATGGAACGCATCCTCACCTACACCTGTGCAGCATTTCCCACTGTGGAAGTTGTCTTCGATGATGCTTCCCGTGCAGATCTTGCACACTATGCGGGATCTGCACCATGGTGGTGTGTGGGAAACATTCCGTACAACATCACAAACCTTCTCGTACAGCATGCACTTGCCCAGGATCCCCTTCCCGAGGAGATCGTGTTTCTCGTGCAGGATGATGTCGCACGGCGTCTTGCTGCACATGAGGGCGAGTGGGGACTCTCAACCCTTGCCACACGGCTTGCAGGCACAGTGGAGTGCATTGGGCCTGCTGTCCCTGGGAGTGCCTTTCTTCCACCACCTGCTGTTGCATCGAGGATCATGCGGATTGTACCCCACCGGAAGTTCTCACCCGAGATCAGTGGACGGATTCTCGATGTTGCACGGATCATCTTCCAGCACCGGAGAAAGACGCTTGGCCATGCTCTCCGCTACTGTGTTCCCCGGTCTGAGGTTGCTCGCATCCTCGCAGAAAGCGGGATCGATGGGGAACGCAGGCCGCAGACTCTTGGGCTTGAGGAATGGTTCGCCCTTGCAGGGAACGTGGCAGAATGGAAAGCATGCGACCCAGAAGGAGGCGGGCATGAGCCGTCCTGACACTGACGAGGTGCAATCTATGGTCGACGAGGAAACGCAGCCCATGGAGCATCATGGAACCAATCCTCTCCATGCCTCATCCCCAGCAATTCCACCGACTCCGGATGAGACAGTTGGATTCCTTGCTGTCCTCAGGGTACGTGACTTCCTCTATCTCTGGATTGCACAGGTACTGAGCCAGATGGCTGACAAGTTCATCATGTTCAGCCTTGTGCTTGTCGTCTACAACCTCACCAAGCAGGCAACGTCCCAGTCCATCCTCATGATGGCCTTCACCTTTCCAAGCGTGCTCTTCAGTGCTGCAGCAGGCGTCTATGTCGACAGGCATGACAAGAAGATGCTCATGTTTGTCACAAACATCGTCCGTGGAGGACTCATCCTCATCATCCTGCTGCTTCTCCTTACAAGTTCGAGCATCGCCATCGTGCCGCTTCTTGCCGTCACATTCATCTACAGCTCCATTGGACAGGTCTATGCACCAGCTGAGGCTGCGAGCATTCCATCACTCGTCTCGAAGGAGCAGATCAATGCTGCAACATCGCTCTTCATGACAACTGTCATCCTCACAATCGTGCTCGGCATTCCGCTCGCAACGCTCAGTCTTCGGCTCTTTGGCCAGGAGGCACCATTCCTCATTGCTGCAGCCCTGTACATTGTCGCTGGAGCAGCAGTCCTTGGCGTTGGCCAGCATCTCAAGGCTGTACCGAAGGGAATGGTTCCCGAGCAGGATGTCATGCGGGAGTTCAAGGAGGGACTTGGTCTTCTCCGGAAGCATCCAGTCCTTCGGCTTGCACTTGGTGAACTCAGTCTTGCACTCACGATCGTGTTCACAGTATTTGTCCTCGGGCCAGACTACATGGCACGCATTCTCCACCGCTCTCCAGACGACACGTATCTTGTTCTCATCCCTGCAACTCTGGGAATGATCGTGATGGCAGTCCTCCTTGCACGCCGTCCAGTCCTTCCGCTCCGGGGCTCAACGATCGCTGTCATCTCCATGCTCGTGAGTGGCGTTGTGCTTATCTTCCTTGGAGGTGGACCACTCCTCCTGAGCCACCTTGGATTCCGGCAGGATCTCATCTTCTTCGTCATGATCGTTGCAGTCATCTTCGGAGCTGCTCTCGGTGCACTCCTTATTCCTGCCTTTGCCTCCCTCCAGCACAAGACGACTGCTGAGGTGCGGGGAAGGATCTTCGGTGGTGTCTTCACTGTCATCAATGCAGCAATTGCCCTGCCACTCCTTCTTGCAGGGACACTCGCTGACCATATCGGTGTTGGGGTTGTCATTGGGGGAGTGGGAGGAGTGCTTGTGCTCGGCGGCATAGCTGGATCAACCTTCCTCAAGAAGGAACTCCAGCGTCTCGATCCCTCGGATGACGAGGAACCAATATCGCTCGAAGGGTAACGGGGCTGTCCGTTTCCCATCCGTTTGGGCAACGCGATGTGACAAACATGACGGCTGTGCAACGAGTACGTTGCATACAGGCATGAACGAGTTCAGAGTGGCACTCTCAGTGTGTACCAATCAGCAACGCACAGGGAGGTGAAGACAGTGCGGGCTATCGTTACTTGCGAATGCTGCGGATATCGTCAGACTGTTGCTCGACCCATTCAGGACCCTGAGGCGTTTCATGTCGTGTGCCACAACTGTGAGGAAGTCCTTCTTGTCGAAGTGACCCAGGCAGACTTCAAGGCTGCACAGCGTGCAACACACAAGGCGAAGATCCATACTCCAGCGAACATCTGACCTGCTGCAGGGCAACATTGCCAACCTGCTATGATCACTGAGGACCAGACACGTCCCGCGTGGACAGTGTCACAAGCCTTGGTCGCGTAGCTC
>DAIDIX010000254.1 GCA_027451645.1 Candidatus Dormiibacterota bacterium
GTGTCCCCTGAGGGAAAGGATCTTCTCTGTCAGCGCGATGAAATCTGGATCATCCTCTACGAGCAGCACTCTCATATATGGGAACTCCTGAGAGTGCGTGACAGCCGTTGCTGGTCGTTGATGATCTGCCTGATAGTGAAGCCGAGATCTGTTTCAAAGAGCATGGTCTTTGCGATGTACTGGTCAATGAGCCCATCAAGCCGTGCAAAGTCACCAGCATCCATGTTTTTTGCACTTGCAACAATTATGGGAATGCTGCTTGTCTCGGGTATTGCCCTGAGACGGGATATCATCTCAAAGCCACTCATCTCCGGCATGATGAGATCAGCAATGATGATGTCGGGCTGCTCCGTGATTGCCAGATCGATGCCTGTCTGGCCGTTCTCAGCTGTGAGCACAGTCGCATGCTCTCGTTTCAGCATGCGTCCAAGGAGAGCACGCATGTCCGGATCATCGTCAACGATGAGGACTGTCTGGTCCTCGAGACCGTGGAGAAATTCCGTCATGCTCGTCATGAGCTGCTTGCTCGAGAATGGCTTCTGGACGAACGATACCTGATCTACAGGAATGACGAGCTGGTTGTAGTCGTGCTTTGAGATGAGCACAACAGGCACATTCTTTGTTCCCTTCCTGCTCCGGAGACGCTTCAGCCCCTGGATTTCGTCAGTGAGGGGAAAGGCAAGCGAGATGGTGATCGCTGAGGGTCGGATCGTCTGGGCAATCTGCAGCACTTCAGTCACGGATGCTGCCTCAATGCAGTGGATGCCCTCAATTTTCAGTTCCTTCGCGATATGGGAGCGTGCTGCAGGATCCTCATCGACAATGATGACCACATCTTCATTCCTCTCACTCTCCTCCTCTGGCTCACGCGGTGCACGGGGCTGGAGTGCCTCAATGTCTTGGCTTACCTCGGATATCGGCAATGTGAACCAGAATGTGCTCCCCATGCCCGGTACTGATGTGCATCCCATTTGCCCTCCATGGAGCTCGACAATGCTCTTGCTGATGGCAAGACCAAGTCCAGTCCCCCCTCTGGGCTGCACAATATCAGGATCCCCCTGGATGAACTCTCCAAAGACCCGAGTGATGTCTCCTGCAGGGAGGCCGACCCCTGTATCTTCGACCTCGATGCGGACTGTTCCTGGTGCATCATGCACACTCCGAACAGATATGGTTCCGCTGTCAGTGAACTTGATCGCATTGCCTACAAGATTGAGCAGTACCTGGCGTACCTTCTGGAGATCTGCAGTGACTGGAGGAACAGGAGAAGTGTCATGCTGCAGCTCAATGCCCTTCTCCCCTGCAAGGGAGCCCATGCTGTCAAGGGTGTTTGCAATCACATCATTGACATCGATTTCTGTCGGGAAGAGCTCCATCCTGCCCGCTTCGATCCGGGAGAGGTCGAGCAGCTGATCAAGGAGTGAGAGCAGATGCTTTCCTGCTGTATGGATCCGGACGATGTCCTCATGCTGGGCAGGGGAGAGCTCGCCCTCAAGTCCTGTAAGAAGAATCTCCGCAAATCCTAGTATGGCTCCGAGAGGAGTGCGGAGCTCATGACTCATTCTCGCGAGAAAATCATTCTTCGCCCTGCTTGCCTGAAGGGTTGCATCCTGACTCTCGCGAAGGTTGGCAATGAGGTTGATCCGTGTGAATGCTGCACCAAGGTGACTGATATACAGATTGAGACGGGCAATCTCATCAGAACCGAACTCTGGAGTAATGGGACCGGTTTTCAGAACTACAGTTCCACTCTCCTCGCCCATTGGCATGGAAACCCTGATGCTCCCAGCCTCTCCACCAGCAGTAGGAGGAGCCTCATCCAGAAGCTGGAGAGCTTCTTCAATATCGAGCCGGTAAAGTGCGATGAGATGTTCCTTTTCATCGAATATCGCGCACCCTTCTGCACCAACAAGATTCGTTGCCCAGACAGCAGAGTCCTCTGCGAGACTCTGCAGGGAAGGAGAGAGGGTGACGAGATTGTTGAGCTCGTTTGCAAATTCCGTCTCCTCACCCATGCGCCACAGGTTCCGCACGATTGCTGGAGGATAGAGTGCAAGGAACATCATCGGGACAAACAGGATGGTGATTGCCTCAGCTGCAAGTCTTACAGGCAAGGAAGTCACTCCGCTGCTCCCTGTGATGAGGCTTACTGAAAGGACAAGGAGAAGAAGGAAATATGCACTTGCAAGTGCACGGAGTCGAGCCTGCTGAACCCGGGGCAGTGCATTTGAGTGTGACCAGAAACTCCCAATGACGTAGCAGACAATGCCCATCCACAGGACAATGGTGAAGAGCACAGAAGTGAGTGCGGAAAGCTGGAGGTGAATATGTGTCTCCCCTGGGGGGGTAATGGGAATGGGAGTAACAAGGGTGAACAGTACTGAGAGTCCAAGAAGGCCAAGTACCAAACGGGACACATGTCGTGAGGGTGGAAAAAGGCTCCCGTGATACAGGTAGATGCCAAGGGCCGAACCAGTGAATGATATGAGAAGGATGTCAGTGAGCACATACCCAGCTAGTGGTGCATGGGAAATTCCGGCCATGATCGGTCCAACTGTGAGGATCTGACTGACTGTCGTGATGAGTGCGAGCAGACCTATTGCCATTGCCGCAAAACCGCGTCGTCGTGAATGGTGGACTGCAAAATCCGCTGTACACCAGA
>DAIDIX010000255.1 GCA_027451645.1 Candidatus Dormiibacterota bacterium
CCTCGCATTTGGCAACATTGCAGGATCTGCCACCTTCCAGAGCTGCATCCTCGGTGCGATTGCAGTGCTCTTCACACCCTGGAACCCCTCAGAGCCAGGAGTCATCAGTGCAATGCTCACCATTGGCATTGCTGCCATTCTTCTTGGCCTTCTGTGGAATGGGACACGTCGGGGGTGGATCGTCATGCTTGCTGCCATCCCCTGGGCAGGGTATGTACTCGCAACGATTGTGACAACCATTGTCCACTGAGCAGCTGAATAACGTCCTGCCATTTGTACTACACTCAGTGCTGCATGGTACCGAATGATCTCCTCAAGCCAGCTTCCCGCATGTCTGCTGCGGATCTCGAGATGGCGTTCGACTACGACACCCTTTCTCTCGTTCCCCGGCTCGCCTCCACTGTCGAGCACCGGAATGATGTCGATCCGTCCGTGGACCTCTCCGTTGGACAGCTTGCATTGCCGCTCGTCTCCTCCCCGATGCCAGATGTCACGGGTGAAGTGATGTGCAACACCCTTGCGCAGGAAGGAGCAATGGGAGTGTTTCACCGGTTCCTCCCCATCGAGCAGCATGTCTCAGGACTGAAGAAGGCGATATCCTCCGCAGCAAATCCTGCACGAGTTGCTGCAGCAATCGGCATCACTGGCGACTACCAGGAACGGTACAAGGCACTCCATGAGGCAGGATGCCGTGTCTTCTGCCTTGATACGGCAAACGGTGCCCATGTTCAGGTGGGCCGTGCCCTTGACTGGGTACGCTCCCAGGACTCTTCATGCTTCCTCATGGCTGGGAATGTCGCTTCAAAAGAGGCGTTTTCGTGGCTTGAGGATGCAGGTGCGGATGCCATCCGTGTCGGCATTGCAGGAGGATCTGTATGCGAAACGAAAACGGAAACGGGAGTGTATGCACCAACACCGTGGGCCGTGTACGAGGCAGCTCGCGTACGGAAGCGTGCCCTCATCATCGGGGACAGCGGTGTCCGCACTCCAGCAGACATGTGCAAGCTCCTTGCGCTTGGTGCAGACCTTGTCATGGTCGGCTCCGCATTCGCGGGAACGAAGGAATCGCCTGGTCGGATCCTCATGGTTGAGGGTAAGAAGTTCAAGATCATGCGGGGAGCAGCCTCGTTTTCTGTCCAGCAGGAGGCAGGGAGATCCGATCCGGAATATGTTGAGGGTGCTGAGACGCTCGTTCCCTACAAGGGATCTGTCCGCGATGTCCTTCAGCGGTATTCTGCAGGACTGCGGAGCTCCATGTCGTACATGAATGCCAGGACTCTTGGCGAGTTCCGCGAAAACGTCTCCTTCATCCGGATCGGCTAGCAGCTTCCCAATGAACATTGGAGCACATGTATCGACAAGGGGAGGCCTTGCTCTCGCACCTGGACGTGCAGTCGAGCTTGGTGCAGAGTGCTTCCAGACCCATCCCACCTCGCCACAGTCATGGCGGCCAATCGCTGGGGATGACGAATCTGCCAGTGCCTTCCGTGCAGCACACAAGGCTGCAGGATCCCTTCCGCACTACTTCCATGCCATATACCTCATCAATCTCGCTACTCCCAAGGATGGTCACCGGGAGCAGTCCGGAGATGCACTCGTGGATCATCTCCTCTGGGCTGACCGCCTCGATGCGAAGGGAGTGGTCTTCCATCCCGGATCACACCTCGGTGCAGGATTCGGGGAGATGCTGCCAGCAGTCATTGCTGTGCTCGCCCGTGTCCTCCAGGAAACGGAATCCTGCCCTGTTCCCCTTCTTCTCGAGAACAATGCAGGTTCAGGAGCCTGCATCGGACGAAACTTCGAGGAGGTGGCTGCAATCCTTGATGGCGTCAACTCTCCACGACTCCGGATGTGCCTTGACACTGCTCATGTCTTCGCAAGCGGATATGACATCCGGGATGCTGCGGGTGTGCACACGATGCTCGATGCCCTCGATTCGAAAGTCGGCATTGAGCGCATCAGTCTTGTCCATGCAAACGACTCAAAGGCAGAGCTTGGCAGCAATGCTGACCGCCACGAGAACATCGGAGATGGAAAGATTGGAAATGAGGGTCTCAGTGCACTCTTCCAGGATCCGCGGATGGCTCGCATCGATGCTGTCCTCGAAGTGCCGGGAATGGAGCATGAGGGACCGGACCGCATCAACATCAACAGGCTCCGTTCCTGTGCAGGGAAGCCTGGTCTCGACTGAACCTGCTCCCAATGCCCATTTTCAGGGAACTCTCAGATGCGCAAGCACTGACGCATGGTACGGTAATAGGGAAGGTGAGGCGCAGCTGCGCTGTGTACTCATATTCCTACCTGCGCTGCATATGAGTACACACACAACGCGACCCCTGCTCGAATCACGACGGATTGTCATCACTGGTGGAGCTGGCTTCATCGGTCACCACTCAGTGGCTGCTGCTCGTGCCAATGGTGCCACAGTTCTTGTCATCGATGACCTCCGGCACCCTGCACCCACACCCCTTCCCCAGGATGTGGAACTCATCGATGCAGAACTCTCGACGGACCGTGCCCGGAATGCAATCATCGCATTCCGACCAGATGCTGTTCTCCATCTCGCTGCACAGGGTGGTGTCATCCGGTCGTTCCGGGATCCTGTAGCCGATGTCGAGGCAAATGTCCGGGCTACAGTTGCTCTCATTGCAGCCT
>DAIDIX010000256.1 GCA_027451645.1 Candidatus Dormiibacterota bacterium
CATGCTTCCGAGCCAGATACTGCTCAAAAACCTGCTGTACGGAGCTGGACAGCTCACCATTCCCACAGATCATGCAGATCCTGAACAGGTACGTGCACCTACTGTATGGGATGTCGCATTCATCCAGCGGTTCATGCTTGTCTTTGGACCGATCAGCTCCATCTTCGATTTCCTCACCTTCGGTCTCATGCTGAGAATCTTCCACGCACATGCATCACTCTTCCAGAGCGGATGGTTCATTGAGTCCATTGCAACACAGACACTCATCATCTTTGTCATACGCACCAGGCGCATTCCCTTCTTCCGGAGTACGCCAAGCCTGCCGCTTCTCGTCGCTGCTTGTGGCATTACTGCATTGGGTGCACTCATTCCCTACTCACCGCTTGCCACGCTATTCGGATTCAGACCGATCCCCGCCAGCTTCTTCCTTGCACTGATCGGCATGATTCTCACGTACCTTTGCCTTGTTGAATTCGCGAAGTGGCTCTTTTTCCGCCATCCTGAGCAGCACAGGAAGCATCCACCAAGCCATCACCACCGCAGGGTTCTCCGACGTGGAGCCCGGTTCGCTGCTCCTCATCACCATGAGCGGAGAGGAGCTCGCCATGTCATTGTCCGCCGCAGGGCGAGGAGGAATGCCACTCCCCGGTAGCAGGGCGTGTGAAACACCTACTGTGACAGTGACTGGATAGTGCTTGATACAGCACCTGCATCATGCACAGTGGCAATGACGTAGCAGATTCCCTCAGCAGAGCATGCAGCACCAATGGGACTTCCCAGCTCACGAGATGGCGACTGCTTCCACAGCCCACTGCTCCACACAATGCCACTGACATGCCGTGACAGTGCAGCATGAGCTGCTCCAGGACCTGGTGCAGCTTCCTCCACTGCTACACAGTAGTTCCTCGTAAAACAGGAAAACGCATCTGGTGTTTCCAGCCCACCCACACTGAATGTGGTGGAGGAAACTGCAATCCCTGAGGATGAGAGCGATGCAATGCGGAATGAGGTACTGTTCGTTCCTGCATTCCGACTTGAGAGGAGGGCCATGCACGGAACCACATGGGTGCAGTCGACTGCTGCAACTGCATACCCTGCCACAGGCTGCGGTTTCGAAATCCTGAGTTCAGTCACTGTCGTTCCCGACACAGCATACAGAGGTTCATACGGAAGATCCAGCTGCTGGGCAGCATCATAGGCAGCAATGCACCTGTCGGCTGCATTGCAGCTGAGATCATGGAATGCTCCAAACGTTCCACCCTGAACTGTGGATACAACGGTCCAGCGGGATCCGACCCACCTGGCAAGATATGCCTCCCCAGCACCTCCAGTCAGTGTGGTAGTCCCAGCGACATAGCAGACACTCCTGGCTGTGCATGACAGACCACTGATTGATGCAGTATCCGTCCGTTCCGGAAGCGGCAGATGGATCTCCTTCCATCCGCCTTTGGTGCGAAGAAAGAGTGCATCACTCTCTCCACTCACTGCAGTTGCTGAACTGTCAGCAAGTGCAATATATGCCATGCACACTGAGCCATCACGTGCACAGCTCCCGGTAAGCTGTGATCCGTTCAAGAACTCTCCAGCACCTCCATATGGAATATTCTCCGGGGACTCCTGGACAAATGCTCCGTTTTTTTGCGACACAGGCACGTACGAAAGCTGGAAGCGTGAGGATGGCTCACCCGATGAGCCGCCTGGAGTGGCATGGGTCTTCCAGAGAGAGCAGGAGCTCTCCGTACTGCAGGAGAGGACATACGCATCTCCTGAACTGCCCAGGGGATGGGCTGGTCCCCAGCTGAGGACAGGCTGCGACTGTGCACTGCCACATGCAGTACCAGCTGCCAAAATACATATCACTGCTAAAGCTATCCGAACCTGTCGTTTCACATGCCACCCTCCATGAACGGCCATCTCGTGATGTCAATCACATTCTCTCCTATTCGCTACCCATATCCGCGACAGTACATGCAGTGTAGACTGGGAAAACTGTGGATGCCCAGCCCTCTGATAGCAACGGTTTCCTTTCCCACCTCCCATTCGACTCGAGGATCCTCCTCAATGCGCCTGCTCGCCGCTTCTACCTTGCCATGCTCATTGTCGCTATTGGGTTCGGTCTGACACTCTCCCTCTTTGTCGTGTACTTCGCTGAGGTACGGCATTTTCCGGAAATCATAGCTGGAGCACTTCTCTCCTGGCAGGCTGTCCTCACCCTTGTCACCACACCTGTCATGGGAACACTCATCGATCGTCATGGTCCATCCCGTGTGTTGCTGCTCGCACTGCCCGTTTCTGCAGCAGCCTATGTGCTCTTTGCTTTCACCTCAACCATTCCTGAGGCAATTGGAGTCGTATGCCTTATTGCTCCTGCACAGACTGCAATGTGGAGTTCCTTCAATGTCCTCCTTGCACGCATTGTCCATGAGGAGGTGCGACAGGAAGCTTTTGGACTGAGCTTCATGATTCTCAATCTCGGCATTGCCGTTGGAAGTCTTATTGGACCATCGTTCGTCTCTATCCATCACCTCGCATCATTCCAGCTTCTCTACATCGGCAATGGCGTGTTCATGATTGCAGGAGCAGTACTCTTCGCAACACTCTGGTC
>DAIDIX010000257.1 GCA_027451645.1 Candidatus Dormiibacterota bacterium
GATTTACCTTTGAGGTATATTTCACCCGCCCCGCAAGACCCTCGACAATCCGCACGAGCCGTGGACGATGGGAGGGTCCAGGAGCCTTTGCTAGATCATAGGCACTTACTGGCATGAAATCGACGACACGCATGACTCCGCTGGGAGTAGTGAAGACTGTCTCAAGCACATTGGTGTCAGGAAGATACCGGCTTGTCGAGTGATGTGGCTCTTCTGGCTGGATGGTCCATGCCCCACCATGCTTGCCATCAAGGATGGCAGCAAAGACGGATGGATCCTGGAAGCGCGGAAGGCAGAGCCAGTCAATGCTTCCATCCACCCCAACAAGTGCTGCACTCTTGCAGTCCCCAATGATTCCGTAGGAACGGATGGGGAGATATCCAATCCGTCTATCCACATGGGGATGTTTCGCAGGAGGTACGACCGGCTGGTTCAGGAAGGGAACATCATTTTCCCGGTCGATGTGATGGGCAGTGATGGGCAGTTCAGCCATGAGATTGTGTCTGCTGGACGCTAGTATTCGTCTTCTGGACGGACGTCCTCATCCTCAGTGTCATCATTCTCTGGGGCAAGCGGTTCCTCTTCCGGAGTGCTCTCATCAAGAACTTCCTCTTCCTCACGTTCCTGTTCCGCCTCATGGGCTTCGTCGAGCAGCTCCTCCTCGGGAAGGCGAAGTGCCTTCATGCGCTCTGTGAGGAGGCTCTCCCGTGCATAGGGCCGGAAGTCATCGTGCTTTCCACCCTTGGTAGCAGGGAATGATGGAGTAAGGGCATTTGCAGGAGACTGGAATACCTCACGGATCATGACATCAAGGCGCTCACCGTGCACCCGGGCCACTGCTGCAGAGTACTTGTTTCCGGTTGACATGAGTTCTGCAAGACGGTGTCCGACTTTCGGGTCAACTTCTCCAATGACTTCCCCGCCAGACATCGAGGCGATGAGTCTTCCGTCCGTGACAGTGAGTTCGACATCGTCTCCCGGGATGATGTCGGAGGGAGTGATTCTTCCTGTTGTCATGACTGCAACAAGGGAACTCTTTCCCGGTTCCTCAGTGAAGAGCTCGACAGCAACAGCATGCGACTTCCGTTCGAGCTTCCTGCCCTCAGAGATGAGCATGTCAAGCCTGACAAGGTTCCTCTGTGCAATCTGGTTTCCCGGATTGAGTTCGAGTGCCTTCGCATAGTGCTCCCTGGCATCCTCCAGCCGTCCAAGCTCAAGAAGTACCTTGCCGAGCCGGTTCTGGGTACCCTCGTCTTCGCCATACCGTTCGAGAACATCAAGATTCGTGGCAAGTGCCTCTTCCCATCGGCTCTCAAGTGCAAGCTGGACTGCTTCCTCGACCAGTTCCATTCGTGAACGCTTCTGCTCTACCGTTTCCGCCATGCTGCCTACTCCTGCTTCCTCTCCACTCTGGCGTATCATACCGTCATACAGGACAATGTAGCGCATTGACCCATCGTGAGTAGAGAATAGGATACATGTTGAGAACCATCGCTGTCGCAAACCAGAAGGGAGGGGTTGGCAAAACCACTTCCGCAGTTAACATCGCTGCTGCCCTCGCTGAGGCTGGACAGCGTGTGCTCGGCGTGGATCTCGATCCGCAGGGGCACTTCACCCTCAACATGGGATACCGCTTCCCTGATGAGCTTGATCAAACGATCTACAACGTGCTTGTCGATGCAGATGTCCGTGCTGAGGATGTCCTCATCCACAGCGATGACATGCACCTCGACTACCTCCCTGCGAACATTGAGCTAGCTGGTGCAGAGCTCCAGCTAGTCACCGAGATTGGCCGGGAAAGTGTTCTCCGCGACAAGCTTGAGCCCCTTGCGGGCTCGTATGACTTCATTGTCATCGACTGTCCCCCATCGCTCGGACTCCTCTGCATCAATGCACTCGTCGCATCGACAGAGGTGATCATTCCCCTCCAGTGCGAGTACTTTGGCATGAAGGGCATGGAGCAGCTCCAGAGGACAATCCGCAGGGTACAGGACAAGCTCAATGGCTCTCTCCGGATTGCTGGAATCCTCCCGACCATCTACAAGTCCCGGACACTCCACAGCCAGGAAGTCCTTGAGCATGTGCGAGAAATCTATGGTGACCTCGTCTACGACATCACTGTCGATGCATCCATCCGGTTTGCGGAGACACCGCTTGCCGGTCTTTCCATTCTTCAGTACGCACCTTCCTCAGCTGGAGCACGGGCATACCGTGCACTTGCCAAGAAGATCCTGGAGCAGTCGCCTGCTGCAGCTGCAGCACCTTCGGGGTTTGCATCGTGATGGCAGGTTTTCGCAGGGCGCAACTCCGAGGATCCGAGGAACTCTTCCGCCAGACTTCCAAGGGTGAGACACTTCATCCGAACGTTGGGGAAGAGGAACTTCAGGCACAGCCTGAGCAGCAGGAAGGTTCTGCTCCGAAGGAAGCCCCCGGACCAGCATCTGCTGCACACTCCACGCAGGACGAGACAGCAGTCCGTGCAGGATCAGCCAATGCGCCTGCAGCTTCCATCCGCATCACGCTCTCTGTACGGGAGACTGAAATCCTTGCCGATGCAGTTCAAAG
>DAIDIX010000258.1 GCA_027451645.1 Candidatus Dormiibacterota bacterium
GGACATCTCCAGGAACGTGTCCAGGAACTCCACGGTGTGGCTCCTACATATCGTGTCACTGCACACCGGGCGAAGAACAATGTGCATGAATATCGTGCAGAGGTGCTGCGCGGTTCAGAAATTCTGGGTGTAGGGACAGGCGGATCAAAGCAGGCTGCTGAGCAGAGTGCTGCGCAGAATGCGTTGGAGCAGATGCTTGGCACTGCAAAGCGTACGCACCATGATGCATCGCCTGATGCCAGTGTTCCGCCTGTGCAGAAGCGTGAGAAGCAGAGCGCAGGGACCCAGCATCATTCCCCGCATTCGAGGGGCAACAGACAGAGGAAAAGCACGCCTCCTCCAGAACAGGAGGTGCAGGTCCGCGGTGTGAAGTCACTTGTTGCACGACTATTCCGGCGAGGAGTGCAGGATGCAGGGAAACCACAAGAGCCTTCGAGAAAGGAGGCTGCATCAGGAACGCCAGATGCACATGCACGCCAGGTGCCTCGACGGCCTAGACAAGGACCCCATCGAGAACCGAAGATGAAGAAATGAAACTCAAGTCCGTCCGGCTCTTTGGATTCAAGACCTTTGCAAAGTCGAACGAGCTTCTCTTCGGTCCAGGGATGACAGCAGTCGTTGGACCCAATGGCAGTGGCAAGAGCAATCTCGTCGATGCCCTGCGCTGGGTACTCGGGGAACGGCAGGCACGTGAAGTGCGTGGTGGAACCATGGACGATGTCATCTTTGCTGGTGGCGGGAAGCATGGAACACAGTCTGCTGCAGGCAAGATGAATGTTGCTGAAGTGGAGATCGTTCTCGATAACAGTGCAGGATCAATCCCTGTGCCATACACGGATGTGTCGATCCGAAGACGCATTGTCCGGGGTGGTGAATCAGAGTATTTCCTTTCGGGAAAGCGAGTCAGGCGCATGGATATCGAGGAGCTTCTCGATGCGACAGGACTCATGGTGCATGGATACTCCATCATTGCGCAGCACGATGTTGATGCAATCATCTACGCAAGTCCCACAGAGCGACGGCAGCTCCTTGAAGAGGCAGCAGGAATACGCCTCTATGCTGGTGTCCTCCAGCGAGGGACGGGAATCCTCGAGGAGACTTCAAGACGCATCGCTTCAGCTTCAGCACTTCTTGATGAACTTCGGCCACAGTGGGAAAGGCTTGAGGAGCAGGCAGCTGCAACGCTCCGCGAGCGCGAGCTCAGTGCACAGATTGGAGAGCTGCAGGGAGACCGTGACAGGGCAGAGTGGAGAGCAGCACGGTCACGAGTTGCAGAGCTTGGAAGAAAGCGGTCAGCTGCAGAGCATGACCGTGATGCCCGGAAGACTGTACTGGATGCCATTGAGTCACGGTTTGCGGAACTGCAGGCGAAATCTTCTGCCCTCTATGAGGCTGATGCGAAGGCGAGTGATGCAATCGGGACACTGAGAAGTGCGTACAGTGCAGCACAGCACAGGCTCGCATCTGCCGGTGACCAGGTGCGAGATGCACGCATGAGGTGGGAGAGACTGCAGCAGCAGCGTGCAGCTGGCCAGTTGGAAGCTGTGGAAGCAGCTCAGGAAGCTGAACTTCTATCTGTCCGGCTTGGTGATGCGGAAGCGCACCTTCACGCTTCACGGATGGCACATGATGAGCTCCGTTCACGTCTTGATGCTGCACGTGCACGTGAACAGGGTCTCCGCCAGTCTGTACGAAGTGCTGAGAACGCATATATGGAACTGCAGAAGGAATGGCATGCTGTGGAAACTGCAGCTGCACGACATGCTGCAGAACTCCTTCAGGTACGTGACAGCTGCGAACGGACAGCAGATGACATTGCACGGCGCACAGCACGGCTCGCAGCCCTCCGGGAAGAAGATACAGCTGCACTCAGAGAAGTCCAGCAGCTTGAGGAGGCTGTGCGTGTGGCACAGGAAGCCCTATCTGCCCACATGACAGCCAGGGACGTGTCACGCACAGCACTTCAGGATGCCCGTCAGTCACTTGCATCCTGTGAGAAGGAGCTGGCTGTGACAGAGCGTTCTCTTGCTGCATCCGAGTCAGCGCTCCAGGTCATTGTCCGTTCGCAGGATCACGGAAGTGCTGGAACAGCTGGCACTACCCGCCTCTTTGAGCATATTGAAGTGCTGGATCCCGCCTGGCGCACTGCAGTCGAGGCAGTTATCGGGAGAGAGCTCTTTGCGTACTGTGTTCCATCCTTCGATGCATGGGAGACAGCAGTGGCTCCTGTGGATGGCGGGTACAGCGTGTGGGAGCATGAAGACAGCCGTTCCCAGCCAGGGGATCCACGAAGTGGGGAAATGACGCTGCTCCGTGATGTCGTTACAGTGGATTCTCCAGCTCTTCGGCATGTCCTCGATGCACTTTGCGATGGCATTGTATGCTGCACGACACTTGAGGAGGCGAAGAGCCGGGTTGCCAATGGAAAATGGCGTGCAGTGCTTCCCGATGGGACGCTTCGCGAGAAGCATCACTGCATTGTTCCTGGAACGAGCACGGATGTCCTCCGGCTCCAGGAGGAGATCCGTGCGCTAGTAGACAAACGGAAGAGCCATGCAGAAGCA
>DAIDIX010000259.1 GCA_027451645.1 Candidatus Dormiibacterota bacterium
CACTTTCTCGCTTCTTACGCAGGTTGCAGGCCGGACAGGGCGAGGGGATGAGCCTGCCCGTGTACTGCTCCAGACGTATACTCCAGAGCATTTTGCCATCCAGGCTGCCTCCAGACACGACTATCAGGCATTTGCGCATGAGGAGATACGCATGCGGAAGGCATGGAACTTTCCCCCATTTCGGGAGATGGTCGTCTGCATTGCATCCCACAAGTCCAATGACAAGGCGAAGACCATGGCTGAGGAGGCTGTATCTCGGATCTCTGGTACAATTGCTCCAGATATGGCTGTGGAAGTGCTTGGCCCGACTCCAGCACCGATGCACCAGGTCAAAGGGGAGTTTCGCTGGCAGTTCATCATTCGGGGCCAGCAGCTCCAGCAGCTGTACGAATATCTTCCGAAGGGAGCCGGGTGGAACATCGATGTCGATCCATCGATGTGATCGAAGGAGTACGAAGTCATGGCAATCTTGCCGATCATTACACAGGAAAATCCCCACATCAGGCGGAAGGCGAACAGGGTTCCACGGGTTGATGCCTCTGTACAGAAGCTCATGGACGATCTCCTTGAGACCATGCTTGCAAACAGCGGTGTTGGACTTGCAGCAGTGCAGGTTGATGTTCCGCTCCGTGTCATCGTCGTCAAGGTCGACAACCAGGTCTATCAGCTTGCAAATCCCGAGATGGTCCGAGCTGAGGGTGAGCAGATTGGCTACGAGGGATGCCTTTCCGTTCCAGGCATGATTGGAGAGGTTGCACGTGCAGAGCGCGTTGTGGTCAAGGGCCTCAACAGGCACGGAAAGGAGGTCCGCATCAAGGGATCTGAACTTCTCGCACGTGCATTTCAGCATGAGATTGATCACCTTGATGGCATCCTCTTCCTCGACAAGCTGACGAGCATAGATACCCTCCGGAAGGTTGATGACCTGCCCGATGAGGACAGGGTTGATGGTGAGGGTGTCACACTCGCTGTCTAGTCACCGTGCAGCAGGTGGACATCTCTCTGCAGATGCCACTCTCTGAGAGGAGGACTCATGAGGATTGTCTTCTGCGGTACAGCGTCATTTGCAGTGCCCTCCCTTGAGGCATGTGCGAAGGTTGGCGAGGTGATCATGGTGATCACCCAGCCCGACAAGCCTGGCAACAGGGGGGAACGTGCAGTACGGCCTGTTGCTGACGTGGCACATGATCTCGGCCTTCCTGTAGCTCAGCCAGCAACGCTTCGCAGTGAGGATATGAAGGCACAGTTTCTCGAGTGGAAGCCGTCTGTACTCGTAGTTGCAGCATATGGAAAGATCATTCCCGAGGCACTCCTTTCCATTCCGGACTGGGGAGGCATCAATGTCCATGGTTCACTGCTTCCCCGGTGGCGTGGAGCAGCACCAGTCCAGGCTGCGATTCTTGCAGGGGATGAGGTGACAGGCGTCACAATCATGAAGATGGATGCTGGCATGGACACAGGCGATATTCTCGTTCAGGAGGAATGCCCTGTTGGCAATGCATCGACTCCAGAACTCATGGACAGTCTTTCGCGCATGGGGGGAAGGCTTCTTGCTGCAGTGCTCCAGCAATACGAGGCAGGCACACCTCCACTTCCACGGAAGCAGGAAGAGGCAGGAGTGACCTATACGAAGAAGATCGAGCGGAGTGATGGCGTCATTGCATGGGACCATGAGACTGCAGCTGATGTGGCACGGAAGATCCGTGCCTATGCGCCATGGCCAGGCGTTGTCGCAGAACTCGCAGGCCGTCGAGTGCAGCTTGAGCGGGCGCATGTTGCAGGGGAGATGACCCATGACGTGCCATGTGGCACAATCCTTGGCCGTACCAGGGAGTGGGGGTTTCTGGCATGCAGGGACGGAAGCGTACTCGCTATTGAGCAGGTACGCCCGGAAGGCAAGAAGACCATGGACTTCGCATCCTTCTGCAACGGTGTTCCAGAACTGAAAGCGCTGCCGAAGATTGCTGCAGCGTCAATGCCGGGTCACGTGTAGCTTTGCCACCGGTGATGGGCTGAGCAGGTGCTGTTATGCGAGTCCGCCACGGGGCGCGCGCGGAGTGGATCTCACCTTTCTGTTTTTGGGACCGCAGTTGCCATGGCGAAGTGAGGTGAAACGCCATTTGCGCTGTGGGACGACCGTGATTGCAGCAGGGATTGCCCGATCCGTCATTGAGGAAGTGAGAGTCTTTCTGCTGTTCGAGGCATGGCGGCCTTCAGACACAGTGACACTGAATGATCCATCTTCACACCGTTCAACCCACATGAGATCCCCATCGTGCAGTCTCGAAGTGAGGTCCGCAGGACGTCGCTGGATGTACGAGCCAGGGAGGAGCCACCACTGACCGTTTGCATCAGGAAATGCAGCACTGTTCCATGTCCATGCAGTATCGCCTGGAATCATCTCCCGGATCATCATGCGTTCTTTCACAGTGCAATTCTACGGATGTCGAGGAGGACATCAGGCACCCAGTGCTCGTGAATGCTGGCAGGAAACGCACCAAATGCGTCACAATGAAAGCACTGCAAGGGAGGGGAAGTTCA
>DAIDIX010000260.1 GCA_027451645.1 Candidatus Dormiibacterota bacterium
CCAATGAGCCGGTGGATTGCCCCGATCTCCGTTGCCTCTCCCGTGGCAACGACTATGCCCTTCACGACTCCGGCAACGACATGCGTCCCTGCATACAGCATGTTGGTCCGTTCATGCAGCGGAGAGGTCCGGTGCACGGCTCCCTCCCCCTTCCCGACAGGGAGTGACTCACCGGTAAGCGGGGACTCATCGACCCGTGTGCCGAGAGCCTCGATGATGCGGATGTCCGCAGGGACCTGTGCCCCTGCTGCAAGAAGGACGATGTCCCCGGGAACGAGGGCTCCTGCATCAATGATGGCATCGTGCCCATCACGGATGACATGCACCTGGGCAGCAAGAAGGCGTTCGAGTCCACTGAGAGCGGACTCAGCCCGGGACTCCTGCACCAGTCCGATTCCGGCATCGATGATGACAACCGCGATGATGACGGCTGCATCGAGATACTCCCCAAGGAGGAGGGAGACAAGGCCTGCCACAATGAGGACGAGCACCAGGGGATGGAGGAACTGCGCAAGGAGCCGCTTTCCCAGGTGCACCCGCGGTATCCGGGGGAGGGCATTCACCCCGTAGGTGGCAGTACGCTCTTCCACCTGCTGCTCCGAGAGCCCACGCTCCACATCCGTTTCCTCGAGCAGGACGAGTTCCCGGAGGGGAAGGCTGTGCTGGTGTTCGCGGGGAGGAGAATACTTAAGCGTCATGCTTAATGTTATATCCCGATCCCGCCCTGCATGCCACCACGACATTCCTGGCTCCGGACACAGGGCAGGGGGGAGGAGGAGTTCGTGACTGGACGAACCGCCCTGCATCCTGGCGTCCCAGCTCCGCCATGTCAGCCCATCACTGGAAGGGACAGGAGCGGATCCTGTCCAGGATGACACGGCACCCCCATGGGGCACGGGCAGCCTACGCCACGAGACCCTCACTGTCCCCGGCCACGGCCGGAGGGACCATACTCAGTTCTTTTGCGAGCCTGTGCCCCTCAATGGTCCTCTCGTAGAGTTCATGGTAGTTCCGCGCCATGGCTCCGGGACTGAACTGCTCGCGAGCCCGTGCAGCACAGGCCTTCGGGTCAATGTCCGTGACTTCCCTGACCCGCTCCACCATGCCATCCGCATCATCGCAGACGAAGCCAGTGACCCCTTCCGTCACGAGCTCGGGAACGGATCCCTTCCGGAGCCCTATGACCGGGGTGCCACTCACCATGGCTTCCGCGATGTACAGTCCGAACGGCTCCGGCCAGGTGACGGGTGCAAGGAGTGCAGTCGCGTGCGCGAGCACCCGTGCCTTGTCCCGTCCGGCCACATTCTGGATGTACATGATGTTAGATCCGTCAATGTGCGGGGCAATCTCCTTCTCGAAGTACTCCCGCTCCGCATCCCGTTCCCCGACCTTCCCTGCCATGATGAGCCGCATGCCAGTGCGCCTTGCCACCTCAATGGCAATGTGCTGTCCCTTCTCGGGCGTGATCCGTGCAAGGGAGAGGAGGTAGGGCTGCTTTGCCTCCCGGGAGCCGTACGCAAGGGACGGAAGATCCACGGCGTTGTAGACTGTGCCTGCCCAGTTGAGGTCCGGTGCCGAACCCTTCTGGTCGTTGCTGATGGCAACGAGGCCCACCCGGTTGCCCACTGCCTCATAGGTCGTGTGCTGCTGCTCATAGATGGGACCGTGGACCGTGTGGAGAACCGGTGCAGGGGAGCCACTGAATGCGAGTCCGAGAAGGCTCGACCATCCGGCATGGTCGTGGATGAGGTCGACATCCTTCCGTCCTGCAAGGTCCTCGAGGACCCGAGCTGCATAGGCGACAGAGCGCATCTCATGGAATTCCTTGCCAAGGTCCGCATCCCAGCCGGAAGGGGCAAGGGTGACTGCATCCTTCGTTCCCTCGGCTGCATAGAGGGTCACCCGGTCCCCCTGTGCACGGAGCTCCTTCACCAGGAGATCCAGTACGATCTCGATGCCTCCATAGCCGACTGGTGGAATGGGATACCACGGTGGTGCGACTATAGCGATATGCCGGTTCGACATCTTTCCCCCCATCTACGAACAATCCCTGTGGATATTGCTGTTAATCATAACGGTTCTCCGGGAAAAACGTTTCACTCGCTGCAAACGCGTCACCGGAAACCCGTGCATGTCCGCTACGCTATGGGAAGGAACAACCAGTACGGGAGAGGGATCCGCCCGCATGGCACGACACATCATCACCCTCACGACACCAAAGGGCGCTCCGGACGTGTTCGCCCTCCTGTCCGACATGCGGAATGCCCCGACATGGGATCCGAATGTCCGGAGCGTGGAGCTCCTCTCGAAGGAACCCGTGCGCAAGGGGAGCAGGTTCCGCGTGACGGTCACTGTTTCCGGCAGGGGAGTCGCCATGGAATATGCCGTACGCCAGTACCTTCCCCCGCACCGCGTGGTGCTTGCTGCCACCACCCCGTATGTCACCTCGGTTGACACGATCTCCCTCCAGGAGGAACACGGGACATGCACAGTGACCTATGATGCGGACCTCAGTCCACGGCCACTGTTCTTCC
>DAIDIX010000261.1 GCA_027451645.1 Candidatus Dormiibacterota bacterium
TCTCGTTCCGCCTGTTGCTGCAGCTGGTGTTCCTGCAAGTGTTGCTGTCCCATCCCCGTTGTCAACAAATGTGACACCACTTGGTAGGGTTGCTCCACCATCACTCAGTGTGAGTGTGCTGCTTCCAATGGGAAATCCGGTAGCAGTCACGGTGAATGTTCCTGCTGCACCGACAGTGAATGTCGTATTGTTCGCACTCGTGATCGCTGGTGCCTGGTCAACTGTCAGTGTGAAGCTCTGGGTGGCGTTCGGACTAACACCATTTGCAGCAGTAATGGTAAACGCATATGTTCCGCCTGTTCCAGATGCCGGAGTACCTGCAAGTGTTGCTGTTCCATTCCCGTTGTCAACAAATGTGACACCTGTTGGCAACGTTGCGCCACCATCACTGAGTGTGAGTGTGGGTCCCGTTGGATATCCAGTCGTGGTAACGCTGAAGCTTCCCGCTGTCCCAGCAGTGAAGGTCGTGCTATTCGCACTCGTAATGGTAGGTGCAGTGTACGGAGTGATCACCACGCTACCATTGCCTGCGTTGATGCCATTGGCCATCGTGGCACCGCCATCAGTGCTGTAGCCACTACCGCCACCACCACCACTAGCTGGCAACGGACCTGATGAGGTTCCGCAGCTACCGCCACCGCCACCGCCGCCGTACCAGCCGCCGCCACCGCCACCGCCGCCGAATCCGGTTGTGGGGTAAAGGCCATTGACACCATTGGCACCACCTGCACCACCTGCTGCCATTGAACCAGCAACACCAGTGCCACCGTTCGTCGTGCAATACGTGCCAGTTTCGCCAGCACCTCCAGTGCCACCCGCTGATGAAGTACCACCCCCACCGCCTGTGGCAAATCCGCTTATACCATTGGTGCCAGACGCACCACCACCTGTGCCACCGTTCGATCCGCCAGGTTCTTTGCCACCGCCTCCACCCGCAACTAGTGCGAACGAGGCAGTTGAATATGTGCAAGTAGTTGTCGATGCACATGCACCAGTAAGAATGTCAGAGGCACCGCCACCACCACCAGAAAATCCGCTCGGAGAGCTGCCACCTGCACCACCACCGTTCCACCCTCCGGTGCCAGTGGCCGTCCCCCCACCTGTGCCACCAGCATCCACTTGGATCACTTCGCCAGGAGTAACGCTTACTGCCTCAGTAGCCTGGCCGCCGAAACCTCCCGAATTGCCTCCCTGCGCCCCGTACACCACTACCTCAATTGTCGTCACACCTGCCGGTACGGTATAGGACTGGGCAGCTCCTGTGTAGGTAAAGGTGGTGGAAGCTGCAGAAACAGGAGTGCTCCCAAACACCAGGAGGGAGAGTCCGCTGACCGTAAGCGCGCTCATGAGAGCAGCACTGAGAGCACGGAATGGAAACCTGAACTGTGCTCTTGAACGAGCAGTCGATGAAGCTTTCACCTGTAACCTCCAATCTGATGGGTGCACGACCAGCCGGGGGCTGTTGAGGGATGTTTGTCGACTATATCAGGTACTCCGACATCCATGCTGCGTGTAAAGTGAATCACCTCTCAGTGAACTCACCAAAGTGACACCGCCACCACCCCACTCTACTTCCGTCTCAGGCGTGCGGTTGACTTGGATATCGTGCAATGGAAAGCAGCTCAACATTGAAGACGAGCTTCGAGCCAGGAGGAATTCCCGCAGCTCCAGCTGAGCCGAATGCAAGGGCTGGGGGAAGCACAAGTCTCCGAACAGTTCCGATCTGCATGCCAAGAACACCCTGATCCAGACCAGGTATGACACTGCCGGATCCCACCTGGAAGACGAGCGGTTGGTGTCCTGCTGCTCTGGACGAGGCAAACAGTGATCCATCCACGAGCCATTCTGAATACTGAACGGTAATGACATCACCAGTTGCCACTGCTGGACCGCAACCCGACACCAATGTCGCAGTCGCAAGGCCATCTGATGCGTAGACATAGCGAGCATTCACGTGGAACACGTCACTGTAGTTTTTCTGCACTGATGAGGCGCACGATGGTGCAACTGCAACTGGCCGAGGAGTAGGTCTGGGAGCTGCAGTTGCTGCAGCCTTATGTGATGTACCAGGGGTTGCACGGTTTGCTGCAGCCGTACCGCATGCAGAAAGCACCAGAACACATGCAAGGATGCTCAAGAGCAGCTTCACCATCGGAACGGGTTCCAACACTGACACGCGCCAGCTCGACGTATTCAACTCAATCCTTCCTCTCGCTTTCATCACTGCCACTCCCTGGAAATGAAGCAGTACTCGATCGCTCCCAGAAGATACAGCCTACACGATATGGCAGTGCAGAATGCCAAGCAGCTCTTTCGTGGGCCCACGCACTCTCATGCGGATGGATATGGCCGACCTCAGCACACTCGCCCAGGTGCAGAGTCAGTGCATATCTGCTGTCTCATATACAGCAAGGTGCGCATGCACTCCATCCCATGTTCTGACACGTTTCAACTCAAGAGCGACAGGTGGTTTTCCCGCAAACAGTGGCGTGCCCCTGCCAAGCACCTCATTTCCAATCATGAGATGAATCTC
>DAIDIX010000262.1 GCA_027451645.1 Candidatus Dormiibacterota bacterium
GTCCAGCATGAGTCACCAGATGCACATTTCGTCACACAGCTCCGGAAGGATCTCCTCCTAGAGACTCGCTCTCCTCACATTCCTTCCCATCGCTCGCCTGTGCACCTTCCTGTTTCCCTTCCGTTTGGCATGGTTGCTGCAGCAGTCATCCTCCTTGCCCTTGTCGTTGGACTCAACATTCCCATAGGACGGCAGGCTCCTGTCGCAACAGTACTCGCCTCGTCTCCAGTGAATGGTTCAACAGTAGCTCCCTCGCAGCAGCACATTACTGTCTCATTCAATGTCCCGATGAATCACACGTCTGTTGCCCAGGGCATCCACGTTGAACCAGCAATTGCAGTGACAACTGCCTGGCAGGGCAACAGCCTCATCATCAGGCCAGCCCATCCGCTTGCACCAGACACGCCCTATCTCATCACCATTGCACCCCAGGCGCTTGTCACAACATCAGGAGCACGTGCATCTGCACCAGCCACCATTGCCTTCACCACCTCCGGCACTACTCCTGCAGCCCCGCTGCCATCTCCGGGAACTGCACCTTCCTCACTCGCAGCATCCAATCTCCTCTCCATCCTTCCTGGCGCAACGTATGCCATCGGCATCAATGACCATGTGCTTGTTGCAGGTGCTGCAGGAACATCCCAAAGCACCCCATCAGCCCTTCCCTCCCCAACAGGGAGCAGCTCCCCAAGTCCCTCCGGATCCTTGACCGGGAGCACCTCATCCCCATCAGGGGCAGTCCCCTCACTCACTCCTGGTGTCTCGGGATCCCCTGCTCCTGTGACAGGCAGCCTTGTGGACGTGTCACTCTCCACACCTTCCCCCCAGTCTGTTCTCGCACCCGAGGCACTCGCTGCAGTGCGATCTCCTGACGGATCGACATACGCAGTCCTTGTCCCCTCCCAGGGAGGTGCTGCCACCCTCGAGCTCCTTCCCACCTCCAGTGGGCAGACAGCAGCAACGTCCGTGCAGGCGAACACCACATCGTTCCTTGACTGGACACTCTCGAACGGCATCCTCTACGAGCAAGGCAATGTGCTCATGTCCTACTCTCCTGCATCAGGAACCACCCAGCCCCTAGCCGTTCTTCCCGCAGACACAGCTGCAACATGTGCACCCTTCCGTGCCCTCTGTGCTGTTCTCCCTGCTGTCTCAGCCACGGCTTCTGCAAGCTCACCATCTGCTTCTGGTGTGCCACAACTCGCATCAGGGGACCTCTTCAATGCTCAGGGTGGGAGCATCCTCCGGCTCCCCAGTCTCTCCTCCATCGCATTCAGCGAGGACGGGTCCCACATGGTGCTCCTTGCAGGCAGCACACTCAGCACTGCACTCACTTCTTCTCCAGGCGTGAGGACTGCAGTGGCAGGAAGCCTCATAGGATCACCAGATACCCAGCAGCCGAGTCTCGCCATCTCGAACAGTGGAACCACGCTCGCCTATGCCACACAAACTCAGGCTGGCTATGAGACAGTTGTTGCAGATACCACTGGAACTGTCATCGGCACCATTCCCGGAGCTACTGGACCACTCTTCAATGCAGTGGGAACGAAGCTCATTGCCGAAACGACGAACATCATCTCCGAGACTGACGAGCTCGTCTCCGCACCGCTGCCAATCGTTGCAGAGGCCACCTGGCCAGTGGATCCAGCTGCCCTTGCCCTCATCAACAGCATCATCTCTTCCCAGACAGGGCATGGCTCACCTTCCACCTACCCTGCACTCTCCTCCATTCAGCAGAATCCCATCATTGTCTCCGGCATGATCCTTCAGGCACATTCCGTCTCACCTGTGGCGATCACTGCAACTCTCCGCTTCACGGGCCTTCCATCTTCGTCCTACCCGAATGGTGCTGTCCGCTTTGAGGAGATCTCGCTTGTGAAGAGTGCTGGCACCTGGAGCCTCACGAAAGCCACAGCAACAGCTGTCACTGGACTGTCAGCTGGACCGCATGTCCTGACGGAATACCCAATCAATGCAAACTCCCTCGCGCTTGTCGTCGATGGAGATCTCGTCCCCGCCTCTGTTCCTGCTGCTGTCAGCCTCGAGGAAGGTGGCAGGACTCTTCCTGCAGTTGTGAGCTATGATGCGTCTGCGCATACGATTCTTGTGACAGCCGAGAATCCCATACCGCTAGATGCAACAGTTGTCGTCGCCACATCGCTTCAGGATACGAATGGGGCAAAGTCTGCCACACCCCTTTCGCTCACAGTGTCCTGACCTGCGCTGGACCCGAAATTCCAGGCAGCAATTCTTTGCTCAGGAGCTCCGTGTCACTGCGCAATCCCGTTCAATTCCCACCCTGACAGTTCCGTCCGGCAGGACAAATCCATCGCATGCATCTGCAAGATCTGCATTCGACATCTTCATGAGGGAAGTTCCGCTCACGTGAGGATGTGCATCCTCCATAAGCTGCACAAACTCCGCTGCATGACATACCACAATGGAATCACGAAGCTTCAGTCTCTCTCTTCCTGGAAGCGTGAGCGGGAGATGGGGAATCCCGAGTTCCTCATGAAAGAAGCTGTCAG
>DAIDIX010000263.1 GCA_027451645.1 Candidatus Dormiibacterota bacterium
CCTCCTTCACCTGACCGCCCATGAGGATGCAGGGAACGCGGTCGCCAAGACGGTAGTGTGTCTTGCCATCTGTCCAGGGTTCCACAAGTGGAGGTGTGACATGGTCATAGAAGCCGCCGAAATCATCCCACACAAGGACAATGAGACTCTTGTCCCAATACCCGTTCTTCACGAGGAGATCGATCTGCTCCCCCACCCACTGCTGTCCCGCATAGACATTGGCAGGTGGATGGTCGTTTTCATCCATGCTCGGGGATACAAGCCACGAAACCTTTGGAAGGCTATGGGATGTGACATCCTTGGCAAATTCCCGTGAGGAAACATTCTCCCTCGCCTTTGCGATTGGCGAGATGAGCTGGGGAGAACCATCCCCATAGTTCTTCCAGGACACTCCTGCCGAGCTGAGCGATTCGGGAAGCGAGGGAATGGTGAAGGGTGGCTGCTTCGAATGGTCTCGGGTAAGCCATCGGATCCATGCAGGCCTCGGATTGTTGATGAGATCCCCGGAACTCGCAGAAAAGGCCATGAGATGATTTGGATCTGATGGTCCAGCCACATCAGTGAAGAAGTTGTCGCAGAGCGTATACCTGCGGGCATAGTCGTAGTACAGGGGGATCTGCGTTTCCGTGTACTGTTCCCGGACTGCCATCCACTGCCGGAACTTCCATGTCCAGTGTCCATGTGTGGGAAGCCAGGGAAAGGTGTACTGCGGAGGATTGGAAGCTTCTGGAAGAGTGCCCTCTCCATTCGCGCCAGGGAATCTCCCGAAGTAGTTGTCAAAGGAATGGTTCTCCTGGATGAGAACAATCACATGTTCGATGTTTTTGGGGTAGGGAGTTCCCTGTCGGAGCTGCTGCTCTCCTGCTGCACCATGAAGATGTGCTGCAGCAGAGATGCCACTAATTTCCGGGGCTGGAGAGAACCCAAGATCCGACTCGATCTGCGCTTCGGATGGCCGCTTGCCCGTGCCAATCCCCCCGCTTGGCGATACAACTCCTGCAGCAAAGAGAGCTGATGCAGCAACGCCAATCCCAAGGGAAACCGGTGAAAGCGCAAGCGCGAGCGGCATCATCAGGAGCGTTGCTGGAATGCCACGGGGAAACCCCATGTGGGAGACCTTCCCCACTCGGGGATTGTCAAGCTGCAGGCTTTCATTCACCCACGAGGCGAATCGGGGGAATTTCTTGCCCACTGTATCGCTGAGCTGATGAAGAAGAGCTCCCTCATATGCGAGATTCGTTCCCACAGCACGCCACCATGCACGTGCAAGGAGCCTGGGTGAACCAAACGACTTCGCCACCCACCATTTCCATGAGTACCCCTTGACTGAAAGGGCTTCTTCCTCGCCAGTGACTGTGCTGGCAGCTGGAACAGGCTGTGCTCCATTCATTCCCTTCCCCCTCAATCCGCTTGATCGCAGTGACGCGTTTGCACAGAGTGATCTGTTCGTTCCATTGTACACCGGGTCCTCACCCCATGTGGGACTCAGGACGGGTCAGTCAGCACCCTCTGGCTTCTCGCCTTCTTTCTCTATGGGCGCGTCCTCCTGCATCCCGTCTGGAGATGGCACGCGTGTGCCCATGCGACGGAACTGGAGCGATGTGGAGTTCACGCAGTATCTCTCCCCAGTGGGATCCGGACCATCATCGAAGACATGTCCAAGGTGCCCTCCGCAGTTTGCACAAAGTATCTCCGTACGTGGAACAAGCATGCTCCAGTCTCGCTTCCGTGTGATCTTCTCCTCATCAAGAGCAGCCCAGAAACTCGGCCAGCCACAATGGGAATCATATTTTGTCCCGGATGAGAAGAGTGCAATGCCGCATCCAGCACAGTAATACGTGCCATCATCCTTGACGTTCACATAGGCGCCAGAAAATGGAGGATCCGTCTCCTTCTCGCGGAGAACCCTGTACTGTTCTGGTGTCAGGACCTTCCTCCACTCGTCCTCAGTACGTTCCATGCCCATGGGTGACTCTCCTTGTGATGCTGCGACGCCACATACATATAGTACGATCCTTCCCCATTCCGGATCACTGAAACCGTGGACCTGGCCTTCTCAGCATTCACTCAGCGTATCCTAAGCTCCATTTCAGGTACAGAGCCCTCAACTTCCGTAGCCTGAATATCACAAGATGTTTGTTTCAGTGCAGTGGAGGAGAAGATCGTGAAAGCAGCTATCCCAGGCATCGCAGCAGGTGCGCTCATCCTGCTCGGTCTCACTGGATGTGGCCACAGGGGTGTAACACCGTATGTCACCCAGCCCTCATCAGCAGCAACAGCACAGACCCAGTCCCTTGGAGCATCACCAGCAGCTGCCAGCCAGAGTGGCGGGACAGCAGCAACACCAGCAGATGCCAGCACTCCAGGAGCTTCAACTGCTGCACTCCAGTCGCAGCTGTCACAGCAGCTCAGCCAGCTAAACCAGGATCTCTCAGGACTCTCAACCCAATTCAATCAGGAGCAGCAGGATGCTGCAACATCGGAGAAC
>DAIDIX010000264.1 GCA_027451645.1 Candidatus Dormiibacterota bacterium
CGCAGTGTACCTCCGGGAACAGTGTCTTGAGCGGCAGATCTCTCTCCATCAGCTTGCCATCCGGTGCGGCCTCAATGAGATCTACTTCTATCAGGCACTCAACAAGAACAAGGACAATCCTCCACCCTGGGTACTGAGACGGGTTGCCCAGCACCTCGACATACCCTATGTGGAGATTCTCCTTGCTGCAGGGTATATCGAGGAGGAGGACATCCGGCAGTGGACAGCGCACACGCATACGCCTGGCACTGCTCCCCTCCGTCCTCCATCAGCCAATTCCTGAGGAGCAGCCCACAATGGACACCCCTGCGACTGATGGTTGCTGGAAGGGCCATCATGTCATTCTCCATGCGGACATGGATGCCTTCTTTGCCCAGGTGGAGCAGCGGGACCATCCGGAGTTCCAGGGCAAGCCGATCATTGTCGGAGGTGCCCACCACCACAGGGAGGGTGAACCATACCGGTATGGAGTCGTATCAACAGCCTCCTATGAGGCTCGCCGTTTCGGAGTCCACTCGGCAATGCCACTCATCGAAGCAGTGCGTCTGTGTCCAGATGCGATCGTTGTTCCCGTTGACATGGAACGGTACCGTACTGCCTCCCGAGCAGTGCTTGCATGCTTCGAATCAGTGACAGACACAATTGAACCAGTCTCCATCGATGAGGCGTATCTCGATATCACTGGCTCGCTCCGGAGGTTCGGCTCTCCCGAGGAGATCGGGAGGAACCTCCAGGCCACCATCTACGCAGAAACGCACCTCACCTGCTCTATCGGAATTGCATCGACGAAGCTTGTCGCGAAGATCGCTTCCGATGCACGAAAGCCAAAGGGCCTTGTCATCGTGCCACCGGGAAACGAGCAGGCCTTCCTCGATCCCCTCCCAGCTGTCGCCATCCCCGGAATCGGTCCAAAGACCGTTGAGCGACTTGCTTCTCTTGGCGTGCACACTGTTGCCGAGGGACGGACCCTCACTCTTGGCACGTGCCAGGCATTATTCGGAACGGCACATGGACGTGGTGTCTACCGTTCATTTCGTGGAGAGGATGACCGCATTGTCACTCCCGCAGGTGACCCGAGGTCTCTTAGCAGGGAAGAGACCTTTCTTCCCCCTCTTGCAACACGAGCAGAAATGGCGGATGTCATCCGTGCGCTTTCCACTGATGTTGCTCGCCGGCTCCGGGCCCATCATCTCCTCGCACGCACATGCACCATCACACTCCGGACCAGCGGATTCGTGACAACAACCCACCAGTGCACCCTTCCCGAGCCCACAGATGACACAGTTCTCCTCACGAGGACTGCTACAGCACTTTTCGATGAGAAGTGGAACCGGACTCCACTCCGCCTAATCGGAGTTGGCACATCCGAACTCACATCAAATGTGCAGGGAACTCTCTTCAGTGGAGAATCGAAGGATCGTGCGCTCGACACTGTTGTCGATGCACTCCAGAGCCGCTTCGGCAAGGGAGCTGTCTCCCGAGGAGTGGGAAGTGACCATCTTCTCCACGATCTTGATGGTGCCCGTCGTGACAGGCCGGAGGAGCAGCCTTCTCCATAGCCCTCCACCAGACATTCGATCGGCACAATATCCAGCCTGCAGACCACCACTCCTGCACCTTCTCACTGGCACCCCGAACCTGCTACGGTTGGGACAGCACCAGTCCCGCAAGCGTCAAGGAGGTCCGAAGAGACGTGGATTCCCGCCAGTCGCACCGTTCCTCTGACAGCTCCAGCTCTCCTCTTCATGATGGACTGCATCCTTCACCTCCCCGGGCCATTGTTCCTGCTGATGTACCCTCGACAGTAGCAATCACCGTACCTGAGAGACCAGATCTTCCTCCGCTCACGCGCCCTCCCCGATCTGTCCAGGAGCTCCTTGCCCATATCCAGGAGTTTGCAGAGAAATCCTTCAATGCAACATCGTATGCGCTCGAAGTTGTTTCCGATGGCACAGTCGAAGAGCAGAATGCTGCTGATGACAGCTCCACCCGTGCCTTTTTCGATCTTGTGACGCAGCGCATCTACGTTGACAAGGACACCATGCAGAGTCTTGCTGTCCTCATTGATCTCATTGCCCATCCCGATGCCTACGATCCAAAGGATCCGATGCACAGGACCCTCATCCGAGAACTCAATGAAGCGCTCTCCGTCATCTTCCATGAGTTCATCCATTCCCTCGGTCCAACCCGTGCAACCCTCATCGAGAGGGACTGGGAGCGGTATCAGGACCAGTTCAGTGCTGCAATTGAGGCTCTGTCGGAAGGGACTACGCAGCTTGCTGCATATGCCTACCTCCCAAAGCTCATCCGGGCACTCCACCTCCCCTCCACTGACCCGCTTTTCAGCAGGGCAGTTCCAAAACCGTATGTCTACATCGCACAGTCGTTTGGTGTCCGCGATGTTCTCCGTGCATGTGCTCCTCTTGTGGGAAGTACCTTTGACAAGGAACTCCGCACCAGATCG
>DAIDIX010000265.1 GCA_027451645.1 Candidatus Dormiibacterota bacterium
CCAGAACAGTTCGAATTGCAAAATGCAGCATAATGAGCAAAAAGTGACAAAAGAGGACATTCCAAAGTCTCCCAAAAAGCGGGGGAACTCCACAATGTCCGTTACATGTCCGAGTTCAGTCCATTAGCATGGGCATATGGAAACTCTCAAGATCAACGGAGTAGAACTCCCAGAACCATTTCATCGCTCCTCCCAGGTTGTGCAATTGCCACTTGGTGAGAAAATCTTTGGTGCATATACGCTCAATCTGTATCAGGGACATGGATCAGCCCTTTCTCGCAATGAGGAGGGTAACTTCACCATGGAGGAGCAGGACTACCCGCTGATTGTCATCACTGAGGCAGCTGTCGCGAATGCTGAGTCAAGTGGTGTGGGAGTACCGCTTTCCTGGTTCTTCAGTGGACTCGTAGCGCCGAAGCAGGGAGAACTTGGTGCCCTTTTCAAGATGTTTGGTGAGTCTGCACATGTGGTTGTTGCTCTCGACAAGGGGACAACGCAGTCATGGCAGGAGTTCTACATGGCTCCAGATGATGAGCAGCCAAAGGTAGCAGGGCCTCATGTCGAGAAAGACAATCCTGCAATCCAGGAATACATGGCGAAGGCAGGCACACCGCTTGTTGCCAAGGGTGCGGACTTTGATTCTCCTGAATTCCAGGCAGTTCTTCAGGAACTCGTGAAGACAAATGGATCTCTGACACAGGATGTGCAGCGACTTCATGCTGAACTCATGGCAAAGGTGAAGGGAACAGTCACCCTCACGCTTCACCATGAGGACAGGTCCGTTGATGAGGTCAAGGCCATGTTCCGTGAACATGAGAAGGCTCTCGATGCACGGTATGAGCGCCTCGAGCACGCGGGTCTTGCCGAGTAGCACCGAATCTCGCCCAGAGCAGCAGCATCCCCCTGTGTGCGGAGCATGCTCGAGAGTTTCACTGGTAGTGGGCTATATTACTGGTGCTTCTTGCCCCTGGGGTTCCTCTGCCATGAAGGATTCGAAGGCATGCTGTACAGCATGCACTACACTGTCAGGCGTGCTGGTGAGCGTATCAATGAAAAATCCTCCATCATAGGGAAGATTCTGCTGGCGCAGGAGGAGTGCAACAGGCTGCCGCCGTGGTGGGGGAATGCCATCGCGAAGCCTGTACGCAAGGATGGTGCGACCTGCTGCAGTCAGCTCATGGAATGAAGCGATCCGAGAGAAGGGTACAGTCGCGACAAACGGGTACTGTCGCTGGATGATTGCTGTACCCGAGATCTGTATTGCTGGCCGGACTATTGCACCTGTGACAAGGAGAGCGAAGAATGGTGCAGCACAGATTGCCCACCCGATCGTTGCATGGACAGTGAGCAGGGTGATGACACCAGCAGCCTCTGTCACGACGAGGAGTGTGTACACAAGCCCCGGGGGACGACGTGCAGGAAATGTCTGCACGCTGGACTTCATTGCGGGGTCATGTACAGTGCTCACTATGTCATCGTAGTGGAATGGCAAATTTGTCTGTCGCAGTGGCAGAACCATCAGTCCTCAGCCAGATAGCATTCGGGCTCATCTTCATGGTAGTGGTGTTCATTGCCTGCGCAGTCATCATGGTGTTTATCTCATTCATCCTTCCGCGTAGCAGTGATGAACGTGGAGTGGAGAATGATGAAGCTTCCCCAGAGGAGGAGATTGTTCCGCGAGGTGGAAGTCCAGCTGTCTCCGTTGATGACGATGCAGAGGGCCATACCGCTGCAGTAGGATAGATAAAGAATTCCTTATATAGGAATTCCTTATATAGCAATTCTTTATCTATGGGGCAGTCCTGTGACTGAACGTGTCGAGCTTCTGGATCTCAGCAAGTCGTTCGAGGGACTTGCAAATCCCATACGGCTCCTGCTTCTGGAAACCCTGTCCCGAGTGCGTGAAGCTCGTGTATCCGAGCTTGCCATTGCATGCAGAATCAGCCAGCCCCATGTGAGCTGGCATCTCCGTCTCCTCCGTCGTGCAGGACTTGTTGTGACACGACGGGACGGCAGGGAGGTGCTCTGCACGATCAACAGGTCTGCAATAGACCAGATGTTCGAGCAGCTCACCCAGGTCGTTCTCCAACCCGCTGAATCTTCCCCAACAACACCATAGATACCACAGAGAAGGAGTGTGAAATCTGTCATGAGTAAGAAAGTTCGTGTTGCAGTCATCGGTGCAGGCAACTGCGCCTCATCGTTTGTCCAGGGTGTGCAGTACTACCAGAATGCTGACCCGAAGGAGATCGTGCCTGGCCTCATGCATGTGAATCTCGGCGGATATCACATCTCTGATATCGAGTTCAGTGCTGCATTCGATATCGACTCGAAGAAGGTGGGGAAGGATCTCTCCGAGGCAATCTTTTCAGGGATGAACAACACTGTGAAGTTCTCGGACGTACCGAACCTTGGAGTTCCTGTGCAGAGGGGCATGACGCACGATGGCCTTG
>DAIDIX010000266.1 GCA_027451645.1 Candidatus Dormiibacterota bacterium
CAGACATTCAGGTGTATGACGACAAGACTGCAGTCATTGCAACCATTGTCGAAATCCATGATCTCTCGCAGCTCAGCAGGCTGCTCGAGAAGCTCGAAGCCATCCGTGATGTCCATACAGTTTCACGACAGATTGCCTGATCCGTGCTCAATGGGGGGATACATACCTCCGGTACACTGGAGTGTATGTCTACTCCTGCAATTGCTGCTCCCCGCGGAACCCGGGACTACCTGGCGGAGGATGGATCTTCACTCCTCTCCTGCGTCGATACGCACCGAAGGGTGAGCTCCCGCTTCGGATACAGGCCTGTCATCACGCCAATCTTCGAATCCACGGAGCTCTTTGAGCGGGGAACAGGAACAGGTACGGATGTTGTCGAGAAGGAGATGTACACGTTCAGGGATAGGGGAGACCGTTCTCTCGCGCTCAGGCCTGAAGGCACTCCTGGAGTCATTCGTGCACTGGCTGGAGATCCAGCTGTGCGGGATATCCGGCCCTACAGGGCACAGTACGATGGGCCAATGTTCCGGTATGACCGGCCACAGAAGGGACGGTACAGGGAATTCCACCAGGTTGGTGTGGAAGTGCTTGGAGTGCGGGATCCAAACATCGATGTCGAGGTTATCCAGGTGGCATGGGAGACGTGTTCTGCACTGGGAATCACCCATGTTGACATCCGGCTCAACAGTCTCGGAAGCCGTGATGACCGTCTCAGGTATCGGGATGAGCTTCTTGCCTACTACACGCCACTCAGGGATGAGCTCTGTGAGGACTGCAGGCGCCGACTTGCAACGAATCCGCTCCGTCTTCTTGACTGCAAGACGGATGCACGACATGTGGCAGCAGCCCCCGTCCTGCTTGATGGACTCGCTCAGGAGACAAGGACGTATTTTCATGATGTCCAGGAGGGACTGCGTGCAGAGGGGATTCCCTTCACTGTGGATCCGCGCATTGTGCGGGGACTGGACTACTACTGCGATACAACCTTCGAATTCTGGCACAGCAGTCTCAATGGTGCACAGAATGCACTTGGCGGAGGTGGCAGATACGATGGTCTTGCCGAGGTGCTTGGACTGCCCCAGACTCCAGGAGTCGGCTACGCCCTTGGTGTTGAGCGGCTCATGGTCATCCGTCAGGAAACGGGAGCATTCCACCCCGAGCAGCCGCCGACTGTACTCGTAGTTGCCCTCGATTCTGGAAGCGCACCCTATGCACGGGCCTGTGCACGGCAGCTTCGTGATGCAGCTGTTCCAACAGCACTTGACCTTGCACAGGGAAAGCTCGACCGGAAATTCCGCTGGTGCGATCGCATGGGAACAGTGTGGTGCATCATGTGCGGTGAGGATGAAGTCCGGACAGGACAGGTCACACTGCGCAATCTTCAGGACAGGACCCAGGAACGGCTACACATTGATGACTGCATTGCACGCCTTTGCAGCAACACGGGAGGAGTGAAATGACAACGGAACGGACTGGATGTGGAGTTCCGAGAAAGGACGATGCTGGGAACACCATGACAGTGTTTGGCTGGGTGGATCGCAGACGGGATCATGGGGGAGTCATCTTCATCGATCTTCGCGACAGGAGTGGCATCCTCCAGATTGTCATCAACTCCGACACAGCCCACGAGGCGTACGAGCAGGCGAAGGATGTCCGTCTCGAATGGGTTCTGAAAGTGACAGGTGAGCTTCGGACACGTGATCCGGAAGCCATCAACCCGAACAAGGCAACAGGTGAAGTGGAGCTCCACGTGACATCCTGTGAAATTCTTGCCCGTGCCGCAACACCTCCATTTCCTGTCAATGAGGACAGTGAAGTTGAGGAGTCCATTCGACTCCGGTACCGGTATCTGTATCTTCGCAGGGACCGCATCCAGCGCAATCTCAGGAAGCGGGCAGCGTTTGTCCATGCACTTCGTACAGCAATGATGGAGCAGGACTTCACGGAAATCGAGACACCGCTGCTCATCCGTGCTACTCCTGAGGGAGCCCGTGACTATCTTGTGCCAAGCCGCATTTTCCCTGGATCGTTCTATGCGCTACCCCAGTCTCCCCAGCTCTATAAGCAGCTGTGCATGGTAGGTGGACTTGACCGGTATTTCCAGATTGCACGATGCCTTCGGGATGAGGATCTCCGGGCAGACAGGCAGCCGGAGTTCACTCAGCTCGACATCGAGATGTCATTTGTCTCCGAGGAGGACATCTTCCAGGTGCTTGAGCGAACTCTCTCTACTGCATGGAACACTGCAGGGTTCAATGGATCACTTCCCGAGACATTCCCGCGGATGACATGGCGTGAGGCAATGGACAGGTACGGCGTTGACAAGCCCGATGTGCGCTTCGGACTTGAGCTCGTGGATCTTGGACCAGTGTTCAGGAACACATCGTTCAAGGTATTCAGTGATGTCCTTGCAAAGGGCGGTGTCGTGAAAGGCATCGTCATTCCT
>DAIDIX010000267.1 GCA_027451645.1 Candidatus Dormiibacterota bacterium
TGCTCGACATCTTCCAGACAGGAAGCGGCACATCCACGAACATGAATGCAAACGAGATCATTGCCAACCGTGCAAACGAGTTTCTCGGTTCAGCAAAGGGTACGAAGACTCCCGTGCATCCGAACGACCACGTCAACCTTGGGCAGTCAAGCAACGATGTCATCCCCACTGCAATCCATGTTGCAGCTGCCATCATCATCCACGAGGAACTCCTGCCTGCCCTTGCTGCTCTCGAAGGCTCTCTCATGCGCCAGCGGGATTCCTTCTGGGGAATCATCAAGACAGGACGCACGCATCTCCAGGATGCAACTCCCATCCGTCTCGGACAGGAATTTGCAGGATATGCAGGCCAGATTGAACGGGCAAAGCACCGGGCTGCACAGGCACTTGATGAGCTTGCAGAACTCGCACTTGGCGGTACTGCAGTCGGGACTGGCGTCTCCACGCACCCGGAGTTCGCAACCCGTGTCACTGATCTTCTCCAGCAGACACTCAGCATCGGGTTTCATGAGACAACGAGCCACTTCTCTGCACAGTCGACACTCGACAATGTCGTGAGTGCTCATGGACAGCTGCGCTCCATTGCTGTCTCGCTGTATTCCATTGCAAACAACATCCGTCTCCTCTCCTGCGGTCCCCGGGCCGGTATCGGGGAACTTGCACTTCCTGCAGTGCAGCCGGGATCCTCCATCATGCCTGGCAAAGTCAATCCTGTCATTGCAGAATCCGTGACAATGGTTGCAGCCCAGGTGATGGGCAATGATGGCATCATTGGCTTCGCTGGTGCTGCAGGTTCCTACTTCGAACTCAATGTCATGATGCCTGTCGCTGCATATGCGCTCATTCAGTCTGCCCATATCATTGCCACAAGTGCTGAGAACTTCGCAAAAGCCTGTGTGGATGGCATCACTGCAACAGACCGTGGCCCAGCTCTTGTCGAGCAGGGTCTCATGCTCTGTACTGCGCTTGCACCGAAAATAGGGTACGACCAGGCTGCAGCCATTGCAAAAGCTGCATTCGCACACGGTACTACTGTTCGGGAAGAGGCAAGGTCGATGACGAACCTCACTGATGAGGAGCTCACTGAACTTCTCGACCCTGAGGCAATGACAGAGCCTGGCCGTCAGCCAATCTCAGCTGGCGGCTGATCCGCACTGAGCGATGCAACAATCGCAGTACGAGTGATTGTCGAGACACCTGGCAGGGGTACACTAAGGACATGGAAGCACAGGAATCTCACCCCCATATCCGGTTCTTTGTTGACCCTGCCTGTCCCTGGGCTTGGCTCACCTCACGATGGGTGACTACCCTTGAGGAAGAGGGTGTCATCACAGCAACGCTCTCACTCTTCTCTCTCTACGACAAGAATGCAGAGGAACCCAGGGTACCAGGAGCAGAACTTCCCTCTGACAAGGCACTCCGCATCATGGCAGGAGCCCGTGAAGAGGGAGGCGAGGAAGGTGTCCGCCGCCTCTACACTGCACTGGGCGAAGCACATCATGAACTCGACCAGCCACTCCAGGATCTCAACGTGCTCAACGAATGCGCAACAGCTGCTGGCTTCTCAGAAGCTTTCGTCGCTCACTGCCTTTCCCGTGAAGAGACGATGAACCAGGTGCTTGCAGACCACAACGAGGCACTTCTTCATGGTGTATTCGGTGTCCCGAGCCTCCTTGTTGAGGGACATCGTGCATTCTTTGGTCCTGTACTCGATGCACGGCTTGAGCCCGGTGATGCACGGCGTCTCTGGCATGCTGTCGCACCACTGCTCGTTTTCCCCCATTTCTTCGAGCTCAAGCAGGAACGGCTTGGTCCTCCCCATGTGGGACGGTACGAGAAGCGGGCTGCTGCATCTCACGCACACTGAGCCTCCAGCACAGCTGGGAGGATCTTTCCTCTCCTACCAGGACATGCCCTGCACGTAGACCTGCTGCCTCCCGCGGGGATGGAGATGGCTTCCGTCAACAGTTGCCTTCGCCTCAAGATAGAACGAATTCTGGGATACGAACTGGGGATCGAAGATGTTCATGGCCATGCCGAGTCCACCACCAAGTCCTCCTCCAAATCCTCCCATCCTCCCCTGCGACATCTGCTGCAGGCTGTTGGCATCCACCTGCATGTCAAACGGTACAGTCACAGGAACTCCCGGCTGCAGTGTCAGGGGAGACGGGTTCTGCAGGACAACAATCTGCTGCCGCGTGGTTCTCGACTCATCCTGCTCCTGTCCATCAACGAACTCCTCCTGCTGCGTTGTCTGGGAGTACACAAGAGCGAGTTCCACATTGGTCACTGTCTTCGATTCCGACTTGGCCTGGAGAATGACCTCAACGTGCAGTGCAGGTGCTGAAGGGGTGAGCTGTCCAGGGGACTGGACTGCAACTGCAACGCCACTCCCCTCCAATGCATGTCCTATCTTGTCCCAGAGTCCCATGGCACTACCT
>DAIDIX010000268.1 GCA_027451645.1 Candidatus Dormiibacterota bacterium
TTCCTGATGTGCAAGTTCCCGTCCCCTGAACGTGACAGTGACCTTCACCTTGTGACCTTCCTCAAGGAAGTGCATGGCTGCATCGATTTTTGTATGGAGATCATGGTCGGAGATCTTTGGGCGGAGCTTGATCTCCTTCAGCTGCGAAACCATGTGGTCACGCTTGCTTTCCCGCTCCTTCTTCAGTGCCTCGAAGCGGAACTTGCCGTAGTCCATGATGCGGCAGACTGGTGGATCTGCCTGAGGAGCAACCTCGACAAGATCGAGATCACGCTCACGGGCAAGCGTCATGGCAGTTGCAATCGGCACGATTCCTAGCGCCTCCTTGGAATCCTCGTCAAACAGCCTGACGTTTGGAACCCGGATCTGCTGATTCGTTCTCAATTCGCGGAACGCGATGGGTTGAGCCCTCCGATTGACCTGATAGAGTATGTTCACATCCTGAACAACTCGAATTTACAACGGTAGTATATCGCTTTTGCCTGTCGTGTCTACATGTGGGGCAGCTAGTTTGTGACGACTACAGTGAGCCGAAACACGAGAATGTAATCCGGACACATTGCACCACCAGTGCAGGTGGAACTCACAGTTCCCGTAAGGACAGAGGTTCCTGGAGCTATGGCCTGCCACCTCTGCTCTACACCGAGTATTGGATGAAAGGTTGCAACAGGTGGAGTAAGGAGCGGCTTTCCTGTTGGAGATGAAACTCCTCCTGCTTCCCCTGCAAATCCCAAGGATGGAAGCTCCTGGAGAACCTGGGGATTCGAGCTCTGGAGAATGCTCAGGCTCTGGCAGATGACTCCTGTGCAGTTGGCAGGGAGGCGCTCAAGGGTGGTGCCTACAGGTACATACCAGGTCTGATTGTTGTCCTGGACTGTTACCTGCCGGTACATGCCCCCGGGTGTTGGAGAAGGCGTGACGAGGGGCGTGGGATTTGGAGTGGCACTTGGTCCTGGCGTGAAGCTTGGGACTGGGGCTCCATCAACCACGTTGATCTGCAGGAAGAATGCGGGCAGTATGGGAAGAGCGATATCCGACTTTGTTGCGCTGGTACGCACTGTGCTGCACCCGATGCAGGGACCGCCAGGATTGACTGAGGGATTTGCAACCGTGCCACGTTGTGAACTCGTGCCTGTACAGCCAAGACATGGTCCACCTGAAATTGCAGATGGGGCCGATGCTGTTCCACCTCCTGAGCTTGCACAGTACCTGCATGGAGGAAATGGAATGAAGCCGTATGCCCGAAGCGATACATTTCCACTACGCATGGCGCGGAACGTTGTTTGAGTGGTGGAGCGTGAAACCAGTTTCAGCACTCCTGAGGGGTGAGAAGCGACAATCTCAACATTTCCCACAGTGATATGGATCGTCGTTCCAGGAGGAAGGGTAATGGTGGAACCTGACTGTGCACGGCCAATCGTTACGGATGCGGGAGCACTCAGCTGCTGGCTCCGGACAATGAGGAAGGAGAAGAGGCTCACGAGGAGCACAGCTCCAATGATGCCCGTTACCCACCGCTGGGTCTGAGTCAATCGCATTGTCATACCTGTCCCTCCGCACATGTCCATGTGCTGTTCTGCACTGCCGTAGGTACAGATACATGAGATGTCAAAACAGTTGCACAGAGAATGCACATTGTCGGGGGGATGCTATTTGATGGCAGCCTCAAGAGCCCTGTCCTGGATTTCTGCTGTGAGTGCCTCGGTGAAGTCATGCACTGTCATCGTAACCTGGCTTCCAGACCGTGTATTGCGGATGGTGTACATCCCATCTCCACGCTCGATATCACGCTTTCCCACAGTGAGGACATAGGGAATCTTCTCGAGTTCCGCATCGCGTATGCGTGCCTGCATACGCTCACCTGGCCTGTCATCGACATCGACACGGATGCCTGCTTCCCGGAGTGACTTGGCAAGCTCGTGCGCCTTGGCATGCACTTCAGGGAGATCATCCTGCACGAGCGCAATCCTGCACTGCACTGGTGCAAGCCAGACTGGGAAGGCTCCCGCATAGTGTTCAATGAGACATCCCATGAACCGCTCAACACTTCCAAGCAGTGCACGGTGGACCATGACCGGTTTCTTCATGCTTCCGTCCTGGGCAACGTATTCGAGTGCAAAACGCTGCGGATTGAGGTAGTCGAACTGGATGGTGCTGCACTGCCACTCCCTGCCGAGTGCATCAACGAGCATCATGTCGATCTTTGGACCGTAGAATGCACCTTCTCCAGGAGAAACGACATAGTCGAGGCCATGCTCCTTGAGCTGTGCTGCAAGGGATGCCTCTGCCCTCTTCCACTCCTCTTCCGTGCCTGCGGACTTCGACTCGGATCGTGTGCTGAGATACACGCGGAGACTCGTGAAGCCGAATGCTGCAAGCATGCTCCGGGCAAAATCGATGCACTGACCAATCTCGCTGTCAATCTGGTCTTCCGT
>DAIDIX010000269.1 GCA_027451645.1 Candidatus Dormiibacterota bacterium
ATGTTGCACCTGCAAACCAGCGGCTGAGTCGGCTGCGGGTTGAAGCTATCCGAAGCTGAATCGGTACCGGAATCAGCGAAGCGAGTGGCATGTGTATCCAGGAGGTCGTGGTCAGGGGAAGCAGGCATGCGAAAGAATACCGCAATGCAACATTAACTGCATTATACCAAGAATTGTGGTGATCTTCATACGGGAATGCGTGTCAGGCCACCAGCATCGTCAACTGCGAAGCACACGCTGGCAGATGTGCAGGAGACGGAAGTGAACGAGGTTGGATCATGGATGCTGTCAATCGGAACTGCAGCTGTGGAACTGATGCGGACAGCAGTACCCTCGCGGGTGACACCGATGCACGCGGGTCCCGTGGTGCAGTCAACACTTGTGAAGGAGAGGCGGTTTTCGAATGTTCTCCGGATTGCGATCTTTGAACTGTGATAGTCAATGATGTCACCGTTCCGGGCAGTGATGGTGCATGCAGTGTCCGAGGAACACGCAACGGATGTGAAGGCAGTAGCTGCATCGACATGGTGGATGGCTGTCACATCAGTCCCCTGGATGAGGTATAGGGAAGCTGTACGTGTTGTTGCAAGGCAGAATGCTGGTGAGGGGCAGCTTGCAGATCCGAAGCTCGATGCAATGCGCTCCCGGGTACGAATGCTCCAGGCTCCATTTCGAAGGAGCAGGATGGAACCTTCTCGGTCAAGTGCATCGCAGATGCCCTTCGAGGGACAGGATACGGAGGTGAAGCCTGTGGCGGCATCTGCATGTGGTGTTTCCATCCATGAAGTTCCATTCCAGGTGAATGCATTTCCTGTGCGGTCGACAGCAACACAAAATGAGACTGCAGTGCAGGATACGGACGAGAATCCACCTTCCGTGTCAATTCGCACGGGAGCATGCCACACTGCACCCTGAAGCATGACCACCTCCCCGATCCGATCTACTGCAGCGCAGAACGTGGGGGATGTGCAGGAGATGGAGACGAGTCCTGTATTCGCATCGATCACGGTTCCAGGCGTCACCTGTGGCTCTGCTGCACCGAGACCGAATATGAGAGCACTCGCACACGCGATGGCAAGCACGATATAGAACGCAAGGGATGCCCGCGATTCACCACGGATGACCCGTGGCAGAAGGGAATGCGACGATCGTGGGACTACAGGGTACACGTCCCACTATCACGCATTTCGTAAAACTCCTGCAATCTGCAGACGACGTCAGCACGCTGTGGCAAAGGAATAACAAGGGATGCAGTACCTGTGCACCATGGGCAATATGCCAGCATAATGGACTCGTGAAACACGTGTCATGGAACTGGCGGAAACATGCGTGGAGCATGCTCCTTGTACTGGTGTGCCTTGGCGCATTCCTTGGAAGTGGACGAAGCGTCACTGCAGCATCTGCATCATACGGATGGACGAGCGAGCCGACCTACAACTATGCATCCGCCAGCAACTATCTGTACGGCATCAGCTGTGTGACACAGTCATACTGCATTGGTGTTGGCTCCTACTACGGCAGCGGTCAGACTGTCGGAGAGCTGTGGAATGGCAGCGCATGGTCCCAGCTGACCACCCTCAATCCCTCGGGCACTTCCGACGATCTCATGTCGGTATCATGCTCCTCCACCACGTTCTGCCTGGCTGTGGGGTATTACAGCACAGGCACGTACGTCCAGACCCTTGCAGAGACATGGAATGGCACAGCATGGGCCACATATCTGCCAACCAACCCAGGAGGCACGTCGACGAACAACCGGCTTGCGAGTGTGGACTGTCTCTCGCCCACGTTCTGCATTGCAGCTGGCTGGTACTGCGCGTCTGCATGCACTTCGGCAACCCATATCGACCAGGTCATCATCGAGGAATTTACCGGGAGCGGATGGACACAGATGACTGGCTACAACACCTCGACAAGCCAGCAGAATCAGCTGGATGGAATCTCCTGCGTGACAACGACGTTCTGCTTCGCAGTCGGACAGTACTATACGGGGACGTATACCCAGTCGCTCGGAGAGTACTGGAATGGCAGTGCCTGGGCAGTGTCCAGCCTCACGAACTACAGCACGACAGTAAGCATGTATCTCTATGGTGTGAGCTGTGTGACAACGACATTCTGCATGGTTGTTGGCAACTATTATGGAGGCACTCCCAATGGGGCAGACTATGCAGAGCACTGGGATGGGACGAAGTGGAACTCGGAGAATGCCCTGCCCAATCCCGGACCTTCGGGAAACCTCCTGTCCTCCGTGCAGTGCACCTCCATCACCACATGTGTTGCTGCAGCAGATTACACTGATGCGGGAGGAACGGATCAGGCATCTGCTCTCGAATATGCAGCTGGTACCTGGACAGTAGATCCGAATGTGCCGAACACGAGTACCACGCTGAAGAACTACGTCTTCACAATCTCCTG
>DAIDIX010000270.1 GCA_027451645.1 Candidatus Dormiibacterota bacterium
CCGGCGCGCGTGGCGCGGCGGCCGACCTGCCCGGTGGATTCAAACAGCGCTTGGCGATGGCCGCGGCGCTGCTGCACGAGCCGCGCATCCTGTTTCTCGATGAGCCGACAACAGGACTGGATCCCCAGGCAAGAAGGAACCTGTGGGATCTCGTACGCGATATCAGGAAAAAGGGCATTACGGTTGTCATCACGACACACTATATGGATGAGGCAGAGCTCCTCTGTGACCGGGTTGCAATCATGGACACGGGGAAAATCATTGCTCTCGACACTCCTCAGGCACTCATCACCTCGCTCCTCGACTCAGGTTTCACTAAGGAAGTCCATGTCCAGCAGGCAAGTCTTGATGATGTCTTCATCCAGCTCACAGGGAAGGAGCTTCGCGAATGATGCGTACTGTTGTGACGCCAGTCATGGCACTCATCCGCGTTTCACTGCGACGGTTTTTCCGTGACAGGACAGCACTTTTCTTCACTATCATTTTCCCGCTCATATTTCTGTTCATTTTTGGTGGACTCTTCGGAAAATCGAACAATGTGAGCTTTAATGTTGCAGTCATCAACCATTCAAACACGCCATTTGCCACGAATTTCGTTGCCCAGCTGAAGAAGAGCAAAGTGTTCAAGATCAAGTCGTCAGTGCACACTCTCCAGCAGGGCACAACACTCATTGATGAAGGGCAGATGGATGCAATCCTCGTTCTGCCAGGCTCCTTCGGGGCCATTTCTCCTACGGACCATGTCCCAACAGGAACGCTTGAGGTCTATGAGAATGCTGGGAACACGCAGGAAACTCCAGTTCTCACCTCAGTTCTGCAGTCCATATTTGGACAGATCAACACTACCCTGAAGCCATATACTCCCCCGTTCACTGTTGTGACGAAAGCCACAATCCAGGGATATGTCGTTTCTCCATTTGACTACATCTTTTCCGGACTTCTTGGATTTTCCATTCTCGGACTTGGAATCTTTGGTCCCACAAACGCATTTCCAGAGCTGAGAAAGCAGGGCATTCTTCGTCGTCTCAGGACAACTCCCCTCTCCTCTGCAATGTTCATCACTGGAAATGCCATATCCTACATGCTGATAGGCGTTGTATCCCTTGGCATCATGATGGCAATTGGCATCATGGTCTTCCATCTCAATATGCGAGGAAGCTATCTGCTTCTTGCCCCATTTCTCATTCTTGGTGTACTGGAGCTGTTTGGCTTTGGCATGTCAATTGGGGGATGGGCAAGCTCACAGCAGGAGGCTGCACCACTGACGAACATCATTGTGTTTCCCATGATGTTTCTCAGTGGAACGTTTTTCCCGACATATCTCATGCCCCAGTGGCTTCAGTCGATTGCGCAGTATCTTCCTCTGTCGCCTGTAATTGATGGTGCACGTCGCATCATTACGGAAAACTCTGCACCAGCAGCACTGCTTCCAGATGTTGGTCTCATGGCGCTCTGGTGCGTTGTGATCTACGTCATTGCATTCAGGGTCTTCCGCTGGGAGTAGGGTCGTCATGACAAGGGCGCATGCATGGAGAATCCTGCAGGATCGCGTGACGCAGCTTCACGCTGGGCACGATGCGCCTTGGGAGGGCAGCTGCTGGTTAAAGCTGACGGAGGAACAGCCTTTTCGTGATCTCGAATGACGTTTGTGGAATGCGTCCATCCGTGCAGGTGGGATTTCTTCGACAGCAGGCTGCTGTCTCCGGGGAGAGTACGTGTGCAAAGAATTCGCGTGGTACGATATCGCTCATGTTGAGAATGCGTTCCACGGTATGGATGCTGTCGTGGGGAGGGCTTCTTTCCACGATCCTGGTTGCAGGTACTGGATGTGGAAGTGCGAACGCACCTACGCCAACTGCACAAAGTAGTGCAGGAACCCATCTTGTATCGAAGGCATTTCCAAACGCGGTGAACGTGGCATATGCAAAGCCTGTGCCACCACTGGACGAGACGCAGCAGCTGTCCGTCTATACCTCGTCATCGAACAGGACAACGCCCATTGGAAGTCCAGAGACGTTTGCGGATGTCGTGTTCTCTCCAACTGGACAGTATGTTGCAGCAGCCGTTCAGGGAGAATCCCACCAGGCAACGTCACGTCTCTGGCTCTATGACACAGTGTCGGGAAAGCTGGAAACCTATGTTGAGCCAGCAGGTCTTGATGTGTATGAAATTGTCTGGTCTCCAAACGGGAAATATGTGGCTCTTCTTGGAAGCCATGTCGTGATCCGTGACGATCGTGGGCACGTTGTCTCCACCACTGCTACACCACCTGGAACGCTCAACAGCAATGGTGGGATTACTGTATCTGGTGGCGGCTATGCATGGTCGAGCACATCGAGCCGCTTTTCGGCACTGTTCAATGGATACCTCCTTACTGCATATACGACTG
>DAIDIX010000271.1 GCA_027451645.1 Candidatus Dormiibacterota bacterium
GTATTCACGGGAGAAGGGACTGACCTTCGAGGTCAATGCACGACAGATATCTCCTTTCAACATTGCAATGTGGATCAGGCTTGAAGGAGATGCTGGTCCGCTCCTGCAGCTGACGGAATGGCTCGACAGGCTCACGAGAGCTGCGTAGATATCCATCTCACTCGGGTGTATGTGCGAGGGCCTTCGCCTTTGGCTTCAGGCCGAAGAGTACCCGCATAGGAGCCCAGCGACGGATTGCAGTTTCACAGAGAAAGAGGGTAATTCCATACACACTGGCAGTAAGGAGGAATATCTTCGGCCACATTGGAATTCCAAGGGGAACGATGAATGAGGCAAGGATGACGACTGCAGGGTGATGAAGGACGTAAAAGGGAAGGACGAGGTCGTTGAGATATTTCACGATCCGGTTTGCATGATTGAGCCAGATGAGTGTGCCGCCGACAAGCACAAGAAGCCAGCACCACGTGTTGTATGACCATGCGATTGCCATGGCATCCTGGATGTACCAGGGCCCAGTGAGCTTGTAGTCAAGGTGGAACCCGAGTATCGCTGCAATGACTCCGATAGAGATGAGTGCAGTGGGAACAATGTACCAGAGTGTCTTTGTAAGGAGTGGACGGAGCCGTGCCTCAGCAAAAAGGAGTGCTCCATACAGGAAGACTGCAATGTATATTGCAATGTCAGCCCAGTCGCGATAGTCAGGGAATCGTGGACGTAACAGTATCTGTGTGGCCGCGATGGGAACGACAAGGATGAGGAGACCTCCATTGCGGAGAAGCTTGTCCACAATCCAGTCGCGCATTATTTGGCTGGAAGGAGAGCGGAGCCATTTGAGTACCGGAAGTGCAAGCAGTGAAACGGCAAAGAGATAGCCGAGAAACCACAGGTGGTATGAGTACGCAGTGAGAAATGGACCAGGCCATTTCGGTTCAAGGTGGGTGAGGAAGCGAACATAGTAGTCAGGGAGTGAACCGAGTCCTGGCGGGGGATTATGCGACATTGCCCACTGCTGAAGGGGAGTGAGCAGCGGAATTCCTATGAGGAGTGGGATGACAAGCCGTAATGTACGTTCACGGATGAAATATCGTGATGTCCTGTGACGGAGGGCAAACCACGTGTCTGCACCTGCAATGAGGAACATTGCTGGGATGCCCCAGGTGAAGGTGAATCCTGCGAATCCGGAGAGGATGAGGCTTTCTCCATGGTTGTTTACGAGCCACCGTGAGGGCGAGAATACCAGCGAGATGTGATAGAAGGCGATGCCATAGACAATGAGCACCCGGAGCCAGTCGATGGCATGGATCCGTTCAGTCGCTCCAGATGGAACGCTGACCTTTGCCATCGTGATTTCCTCCGACATGTATAGCCTGCAATGAGGCTACTGTCAGCTGTCCGTGATTGCAAGGGGTTGAGGGTGATGTACTGCTGTGTAGTGCCGTTTGAGCCAGATGCCAAGAATGAGAAGCGCAATGCTGAGTGAAGCCATGAACGACCGCTGGAAGTAGCCATACGGGTAGCGGATGATGTGGGCAATTGCAATCTGGAGTACTTCGATGACAAGGCTTGAAACTGCAACGATCTTCAGAATGCGCTGGAGACCTGGCTGATGGAAAAGATGCTTTGAGTCGAGGACAAGAAGCAGTGGAGCCACTGATGCGAGCACAAAACACCACTGGGAAACAAGTCCATGCATGTGCGCATCAAAGTGTCCTGCGCCCGCTGTCGGGAACACACCTGTCAGGAAGAGAAGTACGCCCGCGACAATCATGAAGATTGAGCCGAGGAGCCAGCGGAAGCTTCTGTGATGGAGAATGGCAAGTCCAGTCCCCGCAAGTGCAGTGAGAATACCGCCAGTGTAGAAGAAGGCAATGTTGAACGCTTCAGCATGAGGAGTGCCCTTTGCGCCAAGTGAACTTGCAGCCGAGGTGAGGAGCCCATATCCGTGGCGAAGGAGTCCAAATGTGAGAAACATGCTCCAGAGAACAACAGGCACTGTAACAAGGATGCCTGAGGTGATCTGCACCAGTCTCCTTCGGAGAGGTGAGAGAAGTGTGCGCATGGTGCGCGTGCGGTCCATCGGTTGAGAAGTAGTCATTCAGTCGTTTCCAGCTTGGTGGATGAGATCCACTGAATTCGTACCCGCAGTTGCTCGTCTGCAATCACAAAGGGAAGATCGTTACCCGATCGTGCGGCTCTCCCTGGATGGAGCCGTGTGGGTGAGGGTCACGACACGGGTGGCCTGTCGAAGCATATCCGGCCTCAGGTTGCTTCCTGGTGTGGAAGTCATCAGTGTGGCACACGCCTTGATTCGGTCTGCAACTCCTCGGATCAGTGCTGCATAGGTAGCCTGGGATGGTCGAGCACCACGCACTGTCTTCCCCGTGGG
>DAIDIX010000272.1 GCA_027451645.1 Candidatus Dormiibacterota bacterium
GGAACCATCAGCATCCTCCGATGGAACCACCACGGCATTGCAGCGCAGCTCATCACCAATGTACAGTGGCTTCGCAAAACGGGCAGCAAGATCGTCCAGGACATACTCCCCGCCAGCCCATTCCTCCAGTGCCATCCCTATTCTTCCGAGCGTGAAGAGGCCATGGGCTATGCGCCCCTCAAGTCCAACTCCGCGAGCGAACGCATCATCTGTGTGGAGAGGATTCCTGTCACCACTTGCCTCTGCATAGGCATCAAGATCTGATCCAGTGAGTGTCCATGCAAAGGTTCGTGTATCTCCTGGAGCAAGGGCAGCCATCACACAGACTCCTGCACACGCTGTGCCATCATCCGAGCCTCGCAGTGCACCACTCGTTCCCTGCTGTGCTCATCAACAGCTTCCGTGCTGAGGGTGAACAGTGCCATACGTGGACGCACGACAACATCGTGTATCGAACAGGAAAGCTGCAGACTGGAGTAGTCATCAACAGCATTTCCCCACGTGAATGACTGTTCAACATGCACGATCCCCGCAAATGGAAGGGGAAACAGGGAGTCACGAACCACATGGTGCAATGCTTCATAGATGACAGCAAGCCCGACTGCAGTCCTCATGCCACGAGTCCCACCCCCACACGCTTCCCGCAGGGAAGTGATATCCTCCGCATCGCCAGCAGCTCCAGTCACCTGAAGCGTATACGATTCCAGACGTTCAGCAAGGGTGGCGGTTTCTGGGGCGTTCACCCCATTAGGCTAGCATGTTTTGCGAGTTCCATACGTCACCTGACCGTTTCCTAGGAGCTGTCGTCATTCAATGCCTGATGCATGTGCCGAGTTGCCTGCTGCACCAGCAAACCTGCAGCAGTTATGGCCCGGAGAGCCTCCTGCTCGTGATGGAGTGGGCCAGCAGCAGTTCCATGCAGGCGGAATACGACTCCGCATGGTGCTCCTAGGCCGACTGCACCACTGATGCTTCCAACATGAGGAGCATCATGGAGCACTGCATCGAGTGCTGCAAGCATGGGCCTGGCAAGCATTCCCGTATCTCCAGCTCCTCCAAGCGAAGCGGATTGGAACGATGCACGGTAGATGCGCACAGTTCCCTCACGATATGCGGCAACACAGTCAGTTCCACTCTCGGACGGAAGGAAGAGCACTCCTCCATAACAGATGTCGTCATGCTTCTGTGCCCTTCCGCACTCCCGGAGCAGCCTGGCTGCTGCTATGCCAAGGAATGGATCCTCCTTCTGCTCAGCAAATCTGGATGCGATCTCCTCTGCTTTCGCTACATTCCCCTGGTGGAACGCATCCCAGCCTGCAGCAAGGGTATCCCATGCAGGATCCATACCCTGTGCTGGCCGGATGTTGCCCTCAAGTGCAGGAAGCAGTGCAGTCTGGAATGGCGTAAGATCCATGTCACCTCCCAAACAGCCGGAACTGACGGAGAAATCTCCTGCGACTGCGTTCCATTGATCTGTCTGGTGTGCCCCGAAAGAGGTCCGGACGATGTTCCTTCCATCCACCAACCCACACCTGGATAAGCACGCTCAGGAGACTCACGAGCGGTACGGCAAACAGTGCTCCGAGAAATCCAGCCGCACTTACTCCGGCAACAATTGCAAGGATGATGACTACTGGATGGAGCCGGACAAAGTGTGCCTGCAGCCGGGGAGTTGCAATGTACGCCTCGATGAAGTGAATGACAATGAACATGACAATGGTCCACACCATGAGGGTGAGGCTCACAGTCAGGGCAAGAAGGCATGCAACAGCCATTCCAACAAATGGTCCCACAAGAGGAATGAGCTCGAACACGCCAACAGCCACACCCACAATGAGGGGATATGGCACGCCTATGAGAGCGCATCCAGCAGCTGCAAGCAGTGCAATGACGATTGCTGTTGCAAGCTGAGCACGGACATATCCGCCGATAACGACTGCGAATGCATCAAACAGGAAGTCCACTTCTGTCCGGAGTCGCTGTGGAAAGAGGGCAGTGAGTCCTGACCGGAGATGCTCACCATCCTTGAGAAACCAGAATGAGACAACGAGCACAAGAATGATGTCAACAACTGCTCCGAGAGTGCCACTCACCACGGAAGGCACAACGTTCTCAAGAAATCGTGCAATATCGGGAACGTACTGGGTGAGAGAGAGGTGTATGCCGTGGGTATCCAGCTGTCTCTGCAGCGCACTGAACTCCGTCTGCACAGAATGGGAGATCGCAGGAATCTGGCTGGCAAAACTCGTAATCTCGGCACGGACAGGAATGTATGTGAGATACATCAGGAGAATGACCATTGCTGTCAGGAAAAGAAGCACGACGACTGCTGCTATTCCGCGTGGCCATCCAAATCGCTGATCGAGGATGCGTACAGGAGGTTC
>DAIDIX010000273.1 GCA_027451645.1 Candidatus Dormiibacterota bacterium
GGAAGGTGTCCTGGAATGCAAGCTTCCAGGGGAGTGTGCTGGTGGATCCAAGCGGCTGCACAGGGGTGCTCGATGCGGAAGGAGATGGTGCCTGCTGGACAGGTGTGGGTGTAGCTGTGCTCTGCAGGCTTGGCGTGGGAGGATGTGAGACTGCTGGAGAAGGAGACGGAGTGGAAGATGGCTGTGATGGAGATGATGTGCTGGCAAGAGAAATGGAGCCGTTTGCAGCACTGCCTGCATCCTGAAGGTACGGGAGTCCGTAGCTTGCCTCAATGGAACGGAGAAGACCTGCCTGGTCGATATATGAACTGTCTGGTGCAGCTCCATGTGTGGACTGCGATATGACAACAGTGAAGATGTGACCCCCGTGGGCACCGTTCTGTCCACCCGTGTCATTCCATGCGCCCTCATCAAACGTAAGGACGATAGTTCCGCCATCGGCATACCACGAAGTGGACTGGACTTTAGGAATGATGGTGGAGAGCCATGCGTCTCCGGCCTGGAGCGTTGCACATCCAGCATCTCCGCCAGCATCGTCACATACAGTAGGGACAACAAAGGTGAAATCGGGAGGGGCTGTACTGCTGAGATCCTGCATCATGCCTGTCATGGGAACGACATGCGTACAGGCTGCTGTTCCTGCAATCGATGCAAAGTAGACAAACGGATCATGGCGGACAGCATATCCTCCACTTCCCCCTGCATCTGCCGTTCCACATGAGCTTGGCATTCCTTCCATATATGCTGTCCAGGGAATGCCATGGCTGCCAAGCTGATCAGCAAGTGTCTGTCCAGTGAGGCTGCCGCAGGTTGAGGGCGTGCAGTCTGTATTCACTCCATCAGTGCTGCCAGACAGGAGCTCGAGGTAGTTCGGGAGACTGGGATGGGATGTTGCGTAAAAGTTGGTGAGGAGTTCGTAGTTCGAAGCAAGGGAGTTCATGTAGGGTGCTGCAGACGATCCCATGACCTGGGAGTATCCCGTATTCTCCATCATGATGACCATGATGTGCGGTGGTGTCGCTGCAGCGCTTGGAAGGACAAACCAGAGTATGCTGCCAAGCACAAGGGGAAGGAGAGCAGCACACTTTCTCAGGGGTGTGAGTACCATGGGGATGGATGCGAGCTCGGAACGGAGGGCAAGAGCAGAAAAGTGCTCAGCAGTCCGTTGTGTTCTGTGGTTCATTGCTATCTCCCCAGGTAAGGTGCGTTCTCTCTCTGATGATGCGTGGGAGAACGGACACCAAACGGACAGAGGGGATTTCGTTAAGCAGCTGAACGAGAAGAACTGTGCCGGATGTCAGGGAGAAAGAGAAGAGCGAAGAAGACGAGAGCAATGACGACCGGGATGTTGAAAATCGTGTGGTAGTGGTGGATGCTTACATGCACAATGATGTCGAGGATGATCGAGACAATGACTGCGAGCCCCGAGAGACCTGCTGCAGCCTTCCATCCCCAGCTCGCTCCAAACCGGATTCCCTGGGCTACATTCGCAATGAGAAATGCGACGATGATGCCCACAACAAGTATCGCAATGGAGATGAGAAGCCAGGTGATGCTGAGGAGCTTTCCCGATGGTGCAGCCAGCACTGCAAAGGTGAAGCTGCCAACTGCTCCTCCAACGAACCCCAGCATGGCAAGAATTGTGAGGAAGTACATGTACGCCACAAGTGCCATCCTCGCAAAGGAGAGTGGCGGAAGTGTCGCAGCACGACTGGTGTGGTGGGTCTCAGCGGGAGTTCGTCGATTCATGCAAGTATGAGGTTGTACCGTATTTCCGTTCCAACTTCACCAGTATACGCAGGAGGGGATTGTGCAGATGTCGGAGCTTGGACTTCTCAGCGGCTGGATACGCCACTTCGCAGCACTTACGCCGTACCTCCACAGCATCATTGAATTTTGTGCACAGGATCTCCTCTTCCTGGCAGTTCTCATTCTTCTGCCACTCTGGACTCGCCCGAATGGCCTCCGTCCGCTCGCAGCTGTAGTTCTTGGAGCTGCCATCGGAATACTGGTCTCGAAGACCATCGGCCATATCTGGTATGAACAGCGTCCATTTGTTGCATATCACTTCACGCCACTTGTCGCCCATTCAGCAGATGCATCCTTTCCCTCAGATCACCTCATCGCCTTTGGTGTCATGACAGTCTGTGCGTGGTATGGCTGGAAGCGTCTTGGCATTGCACTTGCAGTAGTGGGAACTCTTGTTGCGTTTGCTCGGGTGTACATCGGAGTCCACTACGTTGGGGATGTCGTCGGAGGAGCGATCATTGGAGCATGCTGCGGTGGCCTTGCACTCTGGATTACGGGTCTGCCACAGGTTTCCCGCTTCATTGCATGGTGCGATGGAAAGCTCCA
>DAIDIX010000274.1 GCA_027451645.1 Candidatus Dormiibacterota bacterium
CCACCTCGCCACCGGTGTCAGCCAGCCTTCGCGCGCTACCATACCAAGTGAAGCAACCTTAACCGGTATGGAGGTCCCATGACTGACACCATTCTTGCAGAAACAGTACACTTTCCCGGGCACAGCGGGGATGACATCGAAGCCTATGCTGCACGTGTCATGGACGATTCACCCCGCGGCGGAGTTGTCGTGATTCATCACATGCCTGGCTATGATGAGGCGACAAAGGAGATCGTGCGACGATTCGCAGCCATGTACCATCTCAATGCTGTCTGCCCGAACCTGTACTGGCGTGAAGCGCCTGGTGCTGCTCCAGATGATGCAGCAGCAACAGCGAGAGCAAATGGTGGCGTTCCTGATGAGCGGCTTGTGGGTGATGTCGCTGGTGCAGCAGCATACCTCCGGGGACTGGCAAACGCAAACGGCAAGGTTGGAGTAATCGGCTACTGCTCAGGCGGGAGGCAGTCATTTCTTGCAGCATGCTCGCTCCCCCTTGATGCTGCTGTCGACTGCTATGGTGCCTTTGTCACGGGAACACCTCCCCCACAGTCCCCACTTCAGGTGAAGCCCATTGTCAATCTCACACCTTCCCTCTCCTGTCCTCTCCTTGGACTTTTTGGCAAGGATGATTCCTATCCTTCTCCAGAGCAGGTGGCAGAGCTTGAGCAGGCACTGAATGAGCATGGAAAGGCCCATGAATTCCACTCCTTTGAGGGAGCTGGACATGCATTCTTTGCTGTTGACAGGCCAAGCTATCGGCCAGAAGTGGCAACTGAAGGCTGGAAACTCGTACGTGACTGGTTTGGAAAGCATCTCCAGTAAACGCATCAGGAGAACATCCATGTGCACATATGAAACTGCAACCCTTCCCATCTCGGGGAGTGGCAAGATTGCTGGTGAGTGGGTACCGGTCACGGATGCGACGGTGTACTTTGATCATCCTGTCCATGCACCCGAAACCCACACGCTCAACATCGACTTCCGGAATCCGTCACGTGGAGCCTCCTGCAGACTGGCAGTAGAGCTTTCACGGGAGAGTGCACAGGCACTGGCACGTGCAATCGATGCAATGCTCCTGACAGATCCTGACCGCCAGCAGGAGCACAGCCCTGAAGGCTCTCTGGCTAGCAGTTCTCCTGAAGGAAAGGTCCGCTAGCTGTCCAATCCTTCATGCATGAGTGCCCGGCCAAGAGAGTTCACCGTGTTCCGCACACTCCGAACTCCTGGCCCAGGCTCAGCATGCACGCCAGCTCCATCCTCCTCAAGGCGCACTCCTGAATGTCGTGGCTTGGCAAGTACAGGAATGTCCGAGATGGACTGTGGCGAGAACGCTGCAACCACGAACTTCCCATGCTCATGCTTCTCCATTTCCGCCTCAGCGCTTTCAAGCACAGGTGTCGTGACATGATTGCCAGTCACATAGACGAGGGTCCAGTCGGTGTCTCTCCCAGCTCCACGATGAGCAGCACGATCCACTGCAGCTTTCACTGTGGAGGCAGGAGCCTTGTCCGGAAGGAAGGTGATTGGCACCAGAGGCTCACCCGTAAGCCTCCGTTCCTCGTTGAGCGCACGGCGGATGAGCAGGGCAGGAATGCGCCCAGCTACATCACCAGCCACAATTCCTGCCACTGGTGCATCCTCAGACCGTTCCACAATGCGCTTGAGCTCCCGCACTGCCCGGGGCACAAGCTCCATCACGGCAGGATCTGGCAGAGCTGGGGGGTGCTCGATTGCATCCACGAGGAGAGGCAGCATCTGCTGGATGTCACGACGTACTGCATGGGCTGACAAGGCAAGGGATGGACGCTGCTCAACCATCTTTCCCGAATACTTCTTGCGGTCCTGGGAAAGTCCCGAAACTGCCACCTGGTTGATGATGAGATCCGGATCGCCTCCACCAGAATACGCACGCACCGATGATGGCCAGACTGATGACTTCTTCAGCTGGCGGACCACGCCTGGTGAACATGGTCCGAACACTGCAACATCCGATGTGAATCCTGCATCTGCTGCGAGATCGATAATGCTCCTGATGCTCCGTCCTGAGCAGACATTGTCCGACACGACGAGAGTCCGCTTCGAAGCATCAGCCATGCTGAGAGCTGGGCGAAGCCGTGCAAAGGCAGCACGCTGCTTGTCAGAATGCTCCTTCCGTGTCCCTTCTATGAAGAGTACCGGGATCTTCGGAAGTCCATGGCGCATGCGGTACGCATTGATGGCTCTTCCTACAACCAGTGCAGGATACCGGCCACTTGTATCATCACCGATGATGGCGCCAAACTCGTCCTTGCGGATTGCTGGTGCAAGACGGCCAAGGAGTTCAACCATGG
>DAIDIX010000275.1 GCA_027451645.1 Candidatus Dormiibacterota bacterium
GCGCTGTCGCGACCGTTGCGCGACGAGCCGCCCGCTTTTTTATGCAGCAACCATCGAGGTATATCCGAAGAGAGGTTTCCTCGAGAAGGTCGCAACAACTTCTGAGAAGATGCCAAATCCTGGCATGACCAGGATATAGACTTCCGGATGTCCCCAGGCCCAGATGAGATTGACATACATCATCATGTTTCCTCCGCCAGAAATGGTGAAGAAGTGTGTGCCCAGTGACCGGTCAAGAAAGAGGAGTGCAAGCGTCACTGTGAGGATCGGGAAGGCGAACATGACAAGCGTCATGCTGCAGAGCACACTCCAGACAAACATCGGCATCCGCATGAGTGTCATCCCTGGACACCGCATCCGGAGAATGGTGACAACGAAATTGATGCCTGAGAGTAGACTTCCGATACCTGCTATCTGGAGACTCCATATCCAGTAGTCGACACCGACTCCTGGACTGAACCGCAGCTCTGAGAGCGGGGGATATGAGAGCCAGCCTGCAGCAGAGAAGAATCCAATACCAAGCGATGCATTGACAATCGCCATGCCTGCAAAGAAGAGCCAGAAGCTCGCAGCATTCATGACGGGGAAGGCCACATCACGCGCACCAATCTGGATTGGGACAACAAGGTTGACAATCCCGAACAGGAAGCCCATGGCCACGAAGAAGATCATGATTGTCCCATGTGCTGAGAAGATCTGCTGGAAGGTTGCAGTCGGCATGATGCCGCTTGCAGCACCAACACCAGTGAGCTGCTGCGCGCGGAGGAGGATCGCGTCTGAGCCGCCACGGATGAGCATGAGCATCGACACGATGAGATACATGACACCAATCCTCTTCGGATCGACAGTCGTGATCCACTCCTTCCAGAGCCATGTCCACCGTTTCATCCGGGTGATGAGCATCGCTGTGACTAGGAGAATGACAATGATCGAGATGAATGCGATCATCGTCATGGGGTCGCTCGGCAGGACATGTGTCGAAAAGCGGCCGAGGAGAACATTGGCGATCAGGAGATGCATGCTGCAGTTCCCTTTCTGGAAGAAGCGTTCGGTTCGGTATGGTCGTGACCTCTCTGCTGGATGCAGGTCACGGCATGTAGAGTACGCGCACTGCTAGGTCGTTACACGAGGAACCCCCTTTCCCTTCATGACATTCATGATGATCTGATGGAACAGGTCCGACTGCGGTACAGCGTAGTACTGCACTGAATGGTCGATCTTCGGCTCTGCAAGAGTTGTGAACGACTGCATGGTAAGTGGTCTTGCTGCTTGATTCTGCGCTCCGTGAATCCATGCTTCAAACGCCTGCTTCGAAATGACATGTGTGGGAAATGTCATGGAGGAAAATCCCACACCACTGATGTTTGAGGACAGTCCCTCGTAGGAACCCCTGGATGTGGCCATAATGTTCAGCTGTGTCTCCATCCCAGGCATAGACATGATCTGTCCTGCAAGCTGGGGAATCCAGAGGCCGTTCATGGGTCCATCAGATGTTATGTGGATACTGATGTTCTCGTGCTCCGGAATGACGAGCGTGTTCGTGAGTGCAAGGTGTTCAGCCGGATAGATGAAGAGCCACTGCCAGTCGAGAGAGACTGCATCAACTGTGACTGTTTGGGAAGCGGGCGCAAGTGGCCGGTAGGGATCGAGGGCATTCGTGCTCGTCCATGTGACAACGGAAAGCGTGAGGATGAGTAGTGCAGGAAGTCCCCACCAGATGAGTTCCACTCGCAGGGATTTTGAGTGGTGCGGATCATACTGCCCCTTTCCGCCCTCGCGATAGCGGAGTGCAAAGCCAAACAGCATGACAAATACCGGGACGACAACAAAGAGGCTGAGAATGACAGCGAACAGGAGGAGGTGAAACTGTTCAAGAGCAATCGTTCCCCGGGGATTGAGAATGGGAATGCGTAGTGTGCTCAGATACCGATAGCTGAGGTAACATCCCCCGATGCAGAGAAGTGCAATGCTGGCAATGCGAACGCCGAGAACCCCTCTCCTGTGCTCCATGACGATCTCCTGAGTACGTAACCAACAACGATCTCAGGGTGCCGTAGTGCGAATGACATCGTAGTACGTGACATCCTTATGGCATTAATGCTACGCCACTTTGCCAGTTTGCCGTCCTAAGCAGGATGCAACCAGCATCTCCTGCTCTTCCCATCAGGCAGAGTGCATTACAGATGGGCTCCAGCCATCCCGTGCATCCTCTGCTTCACGGTCTGTCCGATGATGATGCCGATCTGGGGCATGCATATGACGGAAGGCAGAATGACAGGCAGATTGCGGATGCCAATTCCATACACGAGCCAGAGCAGCATCCCAAGC
>DAIDIX010000276.1 GCA_027451645.1 Candidatus Dormiibacterota bacterium
GCAACAGCGCCCTCGATCGCTTCCGGCTCGATCTTCGCAGCTTCAAGCGTGTCCCGAAGTTTCGCTGGTGTGACACCTCGTACCTGATCAAGTATTTCCCTGGAGAGCGGCTTGTCGACAAGGTCACGCACCCACTGCGAGCGGATGGGAAACCCATCTCCTGTAGGAAATGCAAGGCCGTTGTCGATTGCTGCAGGTCTGCCAGCCGGATCCGTGAGCCAGTTGTCCTCATGACGGTCCGTGTTTGCAAGGATGTAGTCGAGCACTCCCATCCGCTCCTGGTCGAGCGCGCTGTAGTTGGGAACATCCATTGACCGCCTTCCTTCCACCATTCGCATGAGGGATCCTGGACCCATCGTGGAATCAGATACCCCCCGGGTTGCAGGGACAAGATTGAACCCTAGAAGTCCATCGACTGCTGCAGCTGCAATCTCGCGAAATGCCTCAGCATTGTTCGGCACATTTACACGGATTGACTGGACTTCTCCGCTCTGTGGCTTGAATACCCCTTCAACTCCACTTGGCTCCCTCACAAAATACGACTCATTGCATCCTCCATGTGTTGGACGGAGAACAGTCAGATCAATACTCGGAAAGAGCGAGCCGAAATCGGGAGGAGCAGAAATGGGAGGAGCAGCATCTCCCCTCCTGCCTTCCACCTTCCCCCTCTGTGCCGGTGCAAACTTGGCCATGTTGAGGACCTGGAACTCGACAGCAGGTTTCGGCTGGACCAAGCGGTGGAGACGCTCACGACCTTCCTTCACGAATGCAGCAGCCTTTGCCCACCCTCCCTGATTGAGTTTCGCATTCCCCGCATTCAGTACCCCAGGTCCATCGGGGGCAGCAGCGCCTCGACCTTCCACCGGGACTGTCTTCTGCCGCTTGGGAACGTGCGTGACCGTTTTTCCACCTTCACGAACCCGAGTCCGATTGGGATCATCCGGATGTATCAGGCTCCGGTGCCGTGGAGAAGGGCCCTCAACGCCAAGTTCCATGCCTCATTCTAGGGATGCGGTCACCTGCAACACTGCACCCGGAACGATACTGTGACAGAGGTTATGCACCATGTTCATGCGCCTCTTTCGCTACATGGTCGTTGAGCAGTGTGAAACCCCAGGCAGAGTGAAACTGCACATCGACTCACGGTGACTGACTGTACTCCTGCTGATTTCAGCAGGAGTGCAGCACCATCACTGCATCTGCATGTAACTTCACTGTGCAGTCGGATGTCCTGCCACCACATCCGGAACTCCTCGCTGAAGAACCAGATGCGACACTGCAATGTCGACAGATTCCATTTGTGCAGGTGTCAGGCTTGAGCCAGAACACTGTACGTTGAACACCTTATTTCCTACTGCAACAGTGAGGTTCATGCTCGTTCCTGCAGATGGATCATTGAACTCGTCAACATATGCAGCATCGCCAACAGCATTGACTGTGGTCGAAGACGAATCTGGCCTATATGGGGTTCCGTACGTCACCCATACTGCAACATTCTGGGATGCTCCCATCCAGTTGCACGTTACTCCAGGATTCGCCACTGAGTCAGCGTTCACGGTCATGGAAACTCCTGCAGCAGTGCTCACTTCCTGCTGGGTCAATGTATCGCATGCGCCTGAAACCTTGACTGCAGCAGCTGGGGAAATCGCAGTCCCCCTTACTGTGAAATTGCTGAATGCAACTGATCTCAGTGATGTAGCACTGTTTGTAGCAAGCATGAGCCCTGCAGAACCCCCAGGTAGCTGCTCGTTCGAACTGTCCGTATATGACAGGACCTTCACGCCATTCACGTACATGGTGAGATGCGTTGGAGAACTTCCCGTGCAGTCTGCCACTATGTGCTGACTGCTGCCAAGCGACACCTTCCCATGGGCAGGAGCACTCGCAAGCATATGCTCGCCGGGCACAGCGTCATACCAGATGCTGAACCGTGATGTGCTTACAAGGAAGTCATAGAATCTCGCATCTGCATCCAGGGTGCTTGTTGAACGGCAAAGAACCCCATATGCCCCCTGGGAGCTTCCTGCGAGACTCGTGGCATCAACTGAAACCTCTTCATCTGCAGCAAGTATCGGTTGGCCTGGGAAGTGGAAATCCTCCCAGTTGGCCTGCTGTGACGTTAGCACATACCTGCCACTTGCATACGATGACCCGCCTCCTGCAGGAAAGTTTGATGCATCAGCGGAATGGAGAGCATCCTGATACAGCACTGGAGTCTCGGTAGCTCTACCTCCCTGAACACTGTTGTGCCCGCACGCAGCAAGTCCAAGAACTGCAGCGGTGGCAAGTCCACACACTGCCATTCCCGCACGTGATGTGAATC
>DAIDIX010000277.1 GCA_027451645.1 Candidatus Dormiibacterota bacterium
CGATGATCAGTCCGCCAATGACAGCTCCAGCACCCATGAAGGAGGTGAGAAGACCGTAGGTGACAGAGGTGCCATGGAACGTATCGCCTGCCATGAGAGGCAGACTCACCTGGAATTCGTAGGTGAGACAGCCGATGATTCCCATCATGATCAGTGCAGTTCGCAGCAGTGGAAAGTGGGCAACATACCGGAATCCCTCAAGCAGCTGCCCACGCATCTGGGAAACACGGTCAGTCGGGGTGAGATTCGTCTTGTCGAGAGCGATGAGTGCTGCGATGACAAAGAGATAGGACACTGCATTGATGGCGAAACACCACCCAGTGCCAATGACTGCAATGAGTACCCCAGCAACTGCTGGCCCTATCGCGCGAGCAACATTCACCATGACTGCATTCAATGTCACAGCATTGGGAAGCGCCTTTCGGCCAACCATCTCGATGATGAAAGTCTGGCGTGCAGGATTGTCAACCATGTTGATCATTCCAAGTGCAAGTGCTACAGCATAGATTTCCCAGAGATGGATGTGTCCCCCAAGCACGAGAACTGCAAGGACTGCAGCCTGGAGACCAGCGAAGGATTGGGTCCAGAAGAGGATGCGGTACTTGCCAAAGCGGTCGGCAATGGTTCCTCCCACTGGACCGAGGAGAAGGATTGGGAGTGTCTGGAGTGCTACGACTCCGCCGACTGCAACTCCAGAATGGGTAAGCGTGTATACGAGCCAGGATTGGGCAATGCTCTGCATCCATGTGCCGACAAGGGACAGGCTCTGCCCCATGAAATAGATGCGGTAATTCCGGATTGCGAGTGAGGAGAAGGTCCGTGATATGGCGGAGTGGATTTTCGGCGGAGTTCTCACGCAGGACAGTCTCCATATGGGCAAAGGCAAAATGGTGTATTTCCAGTGTAGATGCAATTCATTGACGAGCAGTCACGTGATATTCGCTCTTGCGGGTAGGGCTGGCGCTGAATCTCTCAGACCAGCCTCATGATGCCGTACGATAATCTTCGTTGGGAGTGCGTTCCCCTGCACGAATGACATGTACTGCCATATAGATTTTCTCCATGGCAAATGAGGAAGGAACAGGTGTGCTAGGCATCAATCTTGGCCAGATGCTTGGTCAAGTGAGTGAATTCCAGTCCAGCATCTCTCAGAAAGTTGATGAAATGGCTGGCCAGATGCTTCATCGCGTGCATCCTGGCAGAAAGGGCCGACGTGTCTGGGTACGTGATGGACGTGCGCACATCGAAGTTCGGGGAGTGCACGAGCCGGAACGTGCAGTCATGGCACGCATGCTCGAGAAAACCCTTCGCAATGTAGAGGGCGTCGACTGGGCAGAAGTGAATGGTGTGCTTGGCCGTGTTGTTGTCATGTTTGATCCCGAGGAGGGCCCATCCATCGATGATCTTGTGGATCTCATCGAGGATGTTGAGGACATGCATGAGGTTGGTGAGCAGCCGTTTCCCCATGAGAAGCCAGATCATCCTGCAGACATCGAGCCAATCATCCACACTGCAGTAACCCTTGGTGCAGATGCTGTAGGTCTTGGGATCAGTGTGGCAGAGCAGGCCCTTCACCTCATGCCGTTGCCAGCAGAGGTTCCGACTCTGGTGTCGTTTGCGGAAAACCAGCCCCGTATCAGACGGTTCTTCGAGTCACATATCGGACCGTCTGCAACCGATCTCACCCTTGGCCTTGCCAGTGCAGTCACACAGGCAGCTTCCCAGGGGCCCCTTGCCCTTGTCGTGGACATGACCCACCGTGCGAACCTCATGGGAGAACTCGTTGCACGCCGGAACACCTGGGAGCGGCGTGAGGGAGCACTCCAGAAGCGGCCCGAGAGTGATCCAACTGATGCAGTCCACCATACAAAGCGGCCACGCCGGATTCCCGATGGGCCAGTCGAGGTGTACAGCGACTGGTCCACTGCAGCAACGACTGCAGCCTTTGGAACAGCATTTGCAGTAACGGGAAGTCCGCGGAGAGCAGCAAGCGCCTTCGCTGCAGGTCTCCCGAAGGCAGCACGCCAGGGTCGCGAGGCATTTGCTGCCCATTTAGGGAGGATACTCTCGAAGCATGATGCCCTCATTCTCGACAGGAGAGCACTCAGAAAGCTCGACAGGCTCGATGTTCTTCTTCTCGATGCACATGCTCTCGTTACTGGCCGCTACCTCATTGCACTTGTGAAACCCGTTGGGACTGGCGATGAGTCAACACTCTTCCGGAGAGCATCCAGGCTGTTCCGTCCTGGTCATCCATTCGCGCTGCACCGGAAGGGGAGCATCATGATCGGCACGCTTGCAGAGCTTGAGCAGG
>DAIDIX010000278.1 GCA_027451645.1 Candidatus Dormiibacterota bacterium
AAGGTAAAGCACATCGTTGAGCGTCTCCAGCAGGACAGAAGGGAAGAACTCCTGTAGATCTCCTGTTCCCGCAAGCCACAGTGCGTTTGGGTACAATGGCAACCATGAATACGCCCCAAACAATCAAATTTGGCACTGATGGATGGCGCGCTGTCATTGCTGATGACTTCACCTATGAAGCAGTCCGCGCTGTAGCTCAGGGCATAGCAGCATATGTTGCTGGGGATGCACGTCCAGTCGTTGTTGGGCATGATGCCCGGTTCTCTGCAGAACTCTTTGCCCAGGAAGTGTGCCGTGTCCTTGCTGCGAACGGCATCCGTGTCATTCTCTGCGATGCAGTGGCTCCAACACCAGTCATCACCTGGACAGTGGTGGACAGGAAAGCAGTCGGTGGCGTTGTTGTCACTGCAAGCCACAATCCTGCAGAGTTCAACGGCATCAAGTACAAGCCGGACTACGGTGGATCTGCCTCCCAGGAGGTGGTTGATGCGATTGAGATAGAGGTTGAGCGTGCACAGCGTGAGGGGATCAAGACAATGACCTTCGCGGATGCTGTGGCAAAGGGACTGGTGGAGAGGTACGATCCGTATCCAGCGTATGAAGCCCAGGTCGCACGGCGTGTGGATCTTCCTGCACTGAGAAATGCGGGACTCCATGTGCTCCACGATCCGATGTACGGAGCCGGATCGGGATATCTCACACGGCTCCTTGCTGGCGGAACGACAACAGTCCATGAGGTGCATGGTGAGCGGAATCCGGGCTTCGCAGGGCTCCACCCCGAGCCAATTGCCCAGTATCTGCCAGAGACAATGGCAACCATGAGAAAGGGTGGCTACGATCTCGCCATTGCGAATGATGGCGATGCGGACCGTATCGGTGTTGTGGACGAGACGGGAAAGTTCCTCAATCAGCTCCAGATGGCTGCACTCTATACGATGTACCTGCTTGAGCAGCGGAAGGAGATGGGTCCTGTTGTCCGTTCTCTTACCTCGACATCGATGCTTGACGAGCTGGGAAAGCAGTTCAATGTACCTGTCATCGAGACGAAGGTGGGATTCAAGTTCATCGGTCCCGAGATGATCCAGCAGGATGCCATTATCGGGTGCGAGGAGTCGGGAGGATTCGCCTTCCGGGGACACATTCCTGAGCGCGATGGAATTCTTGCAGCACTCTACACGATGGACATGATCCTGAAGTACGGCAAGCCGCTTTCTGCAATCCTTGCCCAGCTTGAGGAGCGGGTTGGACCGCATGCATACACACGACGTGATGTCCGATTCCCACGAGATGGGTATGAGGACCAGAAGACACGTGTGTACAGTCTCCTCCGGGAGCAGCCTCCCACAGAAGTCGGTGGAACAGCAATCACCTCGACCCGGACTGACGATGGAGCAAAGCTGTACCTTGCAGATGGTTCATGGGTACTTGTCCGCATGAGCGGTACGGAGCCGCTGATGCGCATCTACAGCGAGGCACCAACCCTCGGACGGGCACAGGAACTCGTGGATCAGCTGGCCACATGGGTGGAATCCCGCGGCATTGCTCTTCCTGCAATGGCTGAGGCATAGGGACAGGGGAGAAGACGAGCATGGCACAGGATTCGGTACTTCCAGAGGAGATGCATGCTGCAGGCTACGGCCGTGTGGAGAAGCCCTGGGGGTTTGAGCTCCGATGGATGGTCACAGACCGCTATGCGGGGAAGCTGCTCCATATCAATGCAGGGGAAGCGCTTTCGCTCCAGTACCACAATGTGAAGGATGAGGCGATCTATGTCCTCAGTGGCCGACTCAGGCTTGTGCTTGAGAATGCAGATGGCGACATTGAAGAGTGGGAGTGCACTCCAGGGATGAGCTGCCATGTGAAGCCTGGTCGGAAGCACCGGTTTGTCGGTATTGAGGACACTGAGCTGTTCGAGGTGTCGTCACCTGAACTCGATGATGTCGTGCGCATCGAGGACAGGTACGGCCGTGAGGGAACCTCCGCACCGTAGCCATCACGCTTCTTCGCCTCATACATTGACGCTGCTCATGCAGCACTGCATCTGCACGAGTTGCTGAGAAGCCCCTCTGTTCAGTGCTGAAGACTCCATCCGCATACTGCACTCGGCGGATGTGATATATCGCGTAACAGAAAAGTTACCCACATATCCACATGTCTTGTGGATAACTCAGCCCTCGTGGGCTGGTTCGACCTTCTGGGATTCGCCTCGCAGCATGCGCCGCTTGCGGTAGAGGTCAGCATCTGCACGTGCAAGAAGGGTGTCAAGGGAGTCAGTCCGCTGGGCAACAGCAAGGCCGAAGCTCACGGTA
>DAIDIX010000279.1 GCA_027451645.1 Candidatus Dormiibacterota bacterium
AGAGGGAAGCGAGCTTGAGTAGTCCCAGAAGGAGTGAAGCGCCCTCAATGCTGTAGAGGAGTGGCCGCATTGGACGCTTCACTACCTCCGGCACAGATCGGGGAAGCCAGATCATTGCAGCTATGGGCAGAATGCCACCAGCAGCAATGAGGACAACTGCCCACTGCTGTGCCAGGAGGGCACCTGCAAAGGCACACCAGGCGACACCACACGCACCAGCACCAAACCCGGAATACCAGAGTGATGAGAGCCTCCAGCCGAGTGCCTCGTACACAGCACCACAGCACAGTGCACTCAGGGTAAGCATCCAGAGCGGTGTGAGGGCATGCGTCGGTTCAATGATGAAACGGTAGGCACCAAGAAACACGAGTGGTGTCATGAGTGCGAACAGCAGTATGTATATGAGGAAGACATCGCGAAACTGCTCCTTCCGCGATGACCACAGGGACACTGCGCCGAGAATGACGTACAGCCCAATGACTGCACTGAGTCGAGGGAGCCGACCAAACTGCGTCCCGTATGCGACAAACAGGAGCGTAGCTATGCCAAGGAGAAAGGCTCCACTGAGTGCAAGAATGCCTATGGTGTGCCGGGCAAGGAGTGACCGTACTGGAGTCTGCTCCTCGACTCGTGCCACTGCAGGAGGAGCAGGCGTGGCTGCATTCTCCACGGGCATGGTGCCCACAGGCATTCCAAGTGCAGTGAGCCTCACCTGAATTGCTGCATACTCCTGATAGTAGAAGGCGTAGACAGGAGACAGGATGCTGTCAGGCAGTGCCTGACGGATGGGACCTGCAGCGAGCTCGTACAGCATTCCGTACAGGACACGATACCGTGCTTCAAGCAGATCCCGCTCCTCCTGTCCTGGAATCTGCTTGTCATCCATGTCCACCACCTACAGAGTCTTCGTCTCGTACTGCGGGAATTGTACCCGAGGACATGCTGGAGCGGATGCTTCAGGATGGACTGTCGGTATTCCGTTACGCAATGCCCCGGCGCTGCATGGCCATTGCCCTGTAGTGCTCTGTCCACTCCTCAGCTGCATTCGCCACTGCATGCTTGATTGCAGGAGACTTCGAGGGAATGCCAGGGACTGCCCGTGAGGCATCAGATCGCCACCAGGTTGAGCGGAGCTCCTCCCACGTGGATGGTGGAGGAAGTGGAGTGCCAGACTTCCCTGACTCGAGCGCTTCAAGCCATGCAAGGCCGCACGCTGCAAGAACGTGCATCATCTGGCTCCGGTCAAAGAGATACCGGTCATAGATTGCCCGCGCCTTTTCAGGAGCCCCATGGAGTGCATACAGTTCAGCTGTCTCCATCGTTGCCTCTGTTGCAATGACGCCCCACCTGTCCTGCTGCAGGGCACGGTTGAACATCATGATTGCACGCTTCCACTGTCCTGCTCTCCTGGCTGTGCGTGCAAGGGCAACAAGTGCAGGTGGATACTTCGGAAGTTCACCCTTCCCCCATGCCTCAGCAAAGGCAATCTCACGACGATAGCCGCTCGTGTGGAAGGCAACATACTGGTCGCCATGCTTGAGGACAATCCGTGTCCCAGGGACACCTTCCATTGTCATCACTCCCTCATGAACCTCGTCGGGAATGCTGAGTCGTGTGTCGAAAATTTCATCCGACTTCGTCACGACATGCCAGTCCTTCGCATCTCCGCCAAACTGGTCCATTGCCATCTTCCGGCACATGGCAATGGAACTCCTGTTCCACTGGCGGATGGGAATATCCATCTCGAGTCTTCCTAGCGTATCCACGAGTGCCCGCACTTCAGGCTGGAGTGTGTCAGTCGGTGACCACGTGATCTCGCGGCTACGGTCTCCTTCCTTCAGAACGAGCCTCCGGACTGGTCCAATGATGCGTGCATCACGACGGTTCCGCTTGACTGCTGTCGACTGCCTGCTGCACTTTCGCCAGGCTTCCGAGGTGAGGGTCTCGAGCGTACCTTCAAGATCCGATCCAAGACGCTCACGGAACACCCGTATCATGCCGTTTGCCTCACGCACAGTGACAGCAGCAGTGTTCAGGGTAAGGAGCACATTCGGCCGTCCTGCAAAGCCGGATCCATCGACATACAGCTCAACGATCATGGTGGTCTCCCCTCCTGTTCTTAATGACTCTGCAATCCTAGCAAAGCGAATCTTCCCTCCGGTAGGTCTTGACAGATGGGGTCTGATTGCTGTTGGATCGTCAGTCATGCACGCTCCGATGTACGCGCATTCTCTCCTGAAATCTGCCAGCAATCATCCGTCCCATGCGTTCGAGGAGCTGCCGATATGGCAGAAGCACAGTGCTT